>CAMNDA010000388.1 GCA_946534745.1 uncultured Verrucomicrobiota bacterium
GCCGCGCTCGCCGCGGCGGGAGGCGGCGTCCTCGCGCTCTACCTCGCGCTCGCGCTGCTCTTCTCCTTCTCGACGCGCCTCCGCGTCTGGGCGTGGACCTTCGCCGGCATCGTCGCGACGCACTACGCCTACGGCTGGAACTTCCTGCTCGGCCTGTTCGCCCGCTCGATGCCCGACGGCGTCAAGGCCTTCGACCACCAGGGCTAGACCTTCCGCCAGGAGGCGGCGCGGACGGTGCGGCCCTGGCCGAGGAACTTGATCTCGAAGTCGGTCCTCTCGTCCTCGCCGCGCTCGTAGGGAGGCGCGGGCTCGAAGCGCGCGTCGCCCCGCATGACCTCGAGCATCCGGGCGAAGTAGGCCTCGTCGTCCGTGGCGGCATGGAGGACCCCGCCGCGCCGCAGCACGCGGTGCAGGAGCGAGACGACCGGGGCGCGGAAGAGGCGGTTGCGCGCGTGGCGGTCCTTCGGCCACGGGTCGGGGAAGAGCAGGAAGACGGCCCCGACCGACTCCGGCGGGACGCAGAACTCCAGCGCGTAGCGCGCCTCGGCGACGAGGTAGGCCAGGTTCGTCTGCCCCGCGCGGCGCGAGATCACGTCCGAGCGCGCGACGCGGGCGGATTCCTGCTCGATCGCGAGCACGCGAATCTCCGGGTGGAAACGCGCGTGCGCGCGGGCGAAGCGTCCATAGCCGGCGCCGACGTCGAGCTCGACGCCGGCGCCGTCCGCCGCAGCGCGCTCGAAGAACCGCCGCACGGCGCAGCCGCCGCGGCAGGCCGGCAGGTCGGCGCGGCGCTCGATGCGCTCCTTCATCGCGCCGTCGGGGCGCGCGATCGCGCAGAGGCCCTCCGCCAGCTCGAGCGAAGGCGGGAGCGAGGGGTCGCGCTGGAGGGCGAGCGCGCGCCGGACGTGGTGGTCTCGCGGCATGGGCCGGGAGCATACCACGCCCCCGCCGCGCGCCGCAAGCGCCGCGGCGACGAAAAAACCGCTTGACGGGCGGGCGGGAGGTGTACTACACTTCGCCCTACCGGGAGACCTCCGGAGGACGCGTCGCGCCCCGAGGCGGCCGAACGGCAACCAACCAACCAAGAAAGCAACAAACAACATGAAAACACTTCGAATCGCAGCCCTCGCGGTCGCGGTCTCGGGCGTCTTCACCCTCGGCGCGAAAGCCGGCACGGACACCAACAACTGGTGGGATGTCACTTTCGACGACAAGCTGGGGCTGTGCGACCTCGAGAACCAGACCGTCGGGCCCGACGGCGCGATGGTCGTGCTGACGAACCAATTCAAACAGGGGGACGGCGCTACGGTCTCGGTCCAGACCTGGGATTCCGGCATCTGGTACACGGCCGACGGCGACGAGACGATCGTCACCAACGGGTACTTCCCGACCAACACCTACAAGGCCTACGGCTCCGACCTGTGCCTCAAGCTCGACACGCAGGGCAACGACCTCACGTGGCGCGTCGATCCGACGAACACGATGGCCGACAGCCGTACGGCGCTCGTGGACGCCGACCTCTACCTCGTCGGCTCCGATTCCCCGCCCGACGCGGGCGACTTCGACGCCGCCGAGGATGTCCAGACCGCGGTCTACCTCAAGAACGAGACGGACGAGGACACGGGCGAGACGACGAACTCCGTCCTGTGCGTCTACGCCTACGATTCGGATGCCAAGGCCAACTACTGGCAGGAGCTCAAGGGCGTCAAGATCGAGGACAATTCCTGGGCGTCCGTCAAGGTGGTTGTCGACCATGCGAAGGTCATCGACCCTCAGAACCCCTACCCGGTTGTCCAGGTCTTCGTGAACGGCGTCAAGATGACGGCCCGCGACGGCGATACGGACCACTGGACGGCGGCTAACTCCGATGCCGCCCAGACCGCTGGCCGGGTTTCCTCCGTGGCCTTCCGCGGCACAGGCGCCGTCGACAACTTCGTCGGCAAGTACGTGGAGACGACGTTTGATTCGTACAACTTCACCGCCCAGGTCTTTATGGACGGAACGAACGTTCTTGCAACTGGAAACGAAGGCAATGTGACCCGCACGGTTTATGCCGAGTCGGGAGCCGGCAAGTCGGTCACCTTCGCGAACTTCCTGCAGGACGACCTGACGATCGAATGGCCCGAGGACGAGGAAGAGGATCCGATTTTCCATGTTTCCTACGCCCTCTCCAAGATCGAATTCGTCAATCTGGGTTCTGGCGAGACCACGACCTTCAATTACTCGTACTCGAACTACAGGGTCGTTCCCGAAACGGTGAACGAGGATCTCGTGCATCTCGTGTCCATCGGTGAACCGCCATTCGCTTTCTCCGTGATGGCGCCAACCGAAGGCGCGACGAAGGACGATACCATCGTCAATATTTACTTTGAGACGTTGCCATCAGACGGAGACTTCAAGCTCACGGCCACGCAGAACGTCGGAACTGCCCCCGCGGACCAGAAGTACAACGTGAGCACGCTCACGACCGATGCGGCCACCTTCACGTTTGCCGAATCCATCTCGGACGGTGGCACGAGCTATATCCTCTCCAAGATCAAGCCCGGAACGGCTCCAACCGCCAATCCGATCACGATGGCCTACGAGAGCCCGAACGCCGTCGTCACGGTTCCGATCGACAATCAGATCGCCGAAGGCATCTACAACGTCGCCACGGCGACCTACGTCGAGGGCACGCTCGGCGATCGCGTCCTCGGCTACGAATGGGACGCGACCAACGGCGAGTGGTCCTTCACCGCGAAGAACAAGCCGGTGGCGATCATCGTCGCGGACTCGGGCGCGAAGACGAACGAGTACACGACGCTCGCGGCCGCGGTCGCGGCCGTGCAGGACGGTGAAACGGTCGTCCTGGTCTCCACGATCGCGAACGAATCGGTCCTCTACACCGGCACCGCCGCGTTCACGATCGACCTCAACGGCCAGACGTGGAACTACCTCGACGGCGAAACCGGCAACTGGGCCGCGTTCAAGAATAACGGCGCGACGGTCACGTTCAAGGATTCCTCCGAGTCCGGAACGGGCAAGATCTACTGCAACGGCGATGGCTTCTGCATCTGGTCGCGCACCGGCTCGGTCGTGATCGAGAGCGGCTCCTTTGTGAACAAGAGCCACGAGGATTATGCAATCTACATCGGCACTGACGACGCCAACTTCGTCGGCGGTGTGCCGCCGACGATCACGATCACCGGCGGCTCCTTCGTGAATGAGGACAACGCCCCCTACAACAACAAGCCGGCCTGGAGCCGTCTGGTTCTCAACGTGATGAACAGCAACGCCACGACCCGCACGCTCGTCAAAACCGAGCTGATCCAGGTTTCCGGCGGTTCGTACTCGTGGGATCCCGCGCTGGGCGACGACAACATGGGCGGCTCGTTCGTGGCCGAGGGCTACAAGTCCGTTTACGACGACACGACGGGCCTCTACAACGTCGTGCCCGACGCGGAAGAGTTCACGATCACGTTCGTGAACGGCGAGACCACACTCTACACGACGACCGCCTACAAGGGCTTCGCGCCCGTCTACCAGGGCGAAACGCCCGCGAAGGAAGCGACCGCCCAGTTCACCTACACGTTCGCCGGCTGGACGAACGCGGTGGCCGGCGGCCCGCTCTACGCCGGCGAGCTCCCCGCGGCCGCTGGAGACACGACCTACACGGCCGCGTTCACGGAGACGGTGAACCGCTACGACGTGACCTTCACGGTCGACGGCACGACCGTGGCCACGACGAACGCGCCCTACGGCGACACGCTCTACGGTCCGGCCGACCCGGTCAAGACCGCCGAAACCGGCTACGAGGTCGCGTTCGCCGGCTGGACGAACGCGGTCGCGGGCGGCGCGACCGTCACCGCGGCGAATCTCCCGGAGGTGACCGGCGATGCGACCTGGGCGGCCGTGTTCACGACCACCGCGATCGAATACACGGTCACGGTCGCGCTGGACGGCGGCACGCTGGCCTCGGGCGACTCGATCCCCGCGACGTACACGGTCGAAACTGCGGCGTTCACCCTCCCGACCCCGACCAAGGAAGGCTTCACCTTCAAGGGCTGGGTCGACGGCGACAACCAGCCCGTGACCCAGATCGCGGGCGGCACCACCGGCGACATCTCCCTCACGGCGACGTGGGAGGAGGACTCGGTGGAGGTCCATGTGAACCCGGGCGACGGGCTTGACACGATCGAGAACGCCCCGGCGCCAATCGAGTTCACGGCGGCCGGTCTCTGCAAGATCGCCTTCAAGGCACCCGCCGCGGGCAAGTACGTGCTGATGACCAGCACGACCGTGAACGGCACCTACCAGGCGGAAGGCACGCCGACCGCCTACGAGGCCGGCGCCCTGGTCCAGCTGACCGAAACCGCTTCGGCCCCGACCAAGTTCTTCAAGATCGGCTACGAGAAATAACCGGCAGCCGCAAGGCCTGCAAGGGGGCCGCGCCGTGAGGCGCGGCCCCCTTCTTTTTGCGAACTACCTTTCCCTTGCCTCTGCGCGGCTTCGCGGGCCCCGAGGGCGAAAGGAAAAGGCAACCTCGATCCAAGGGAGAAGGGTTGCAGGAGTGGCCGGGGCGCGCCCCG
>CAMNDA010000389.1 GCA_946534745.1 uncultured Verrucomicrobiota bacterium
CTCGCCGCGCCGGAGAGCGCGACCGTGGCGGGGTTCCTGCGACGATTGCGCGCGGAGCGGGACGAGCGGGAGAAACGCGAGCGCGGGCGACGGCGACGGCTGGCGTAAGAGAACGGAAAGCGGATTCAGATGCGGCTCAGGAAGACAGACGAACCGCAGACGGAAACGAGAACGGGAAAATGACGGAAACGGCAATGCAGGAGAGAATGAAACGATGAAAATCACGCACGGTGGAATCGATTCCGATGTTGGCGAGACAGGTGGGACGGAGGAGGAGGACGGCGGGGACGGCAAGTCGGGCGGTGGACATTCCGGCGGCGATTTGGTAGAAGGCGAGGCATGAGAGGATTCGACGCGAGCTTCGTGGAGAAGTACCGGGCGCGGCGCGCGGCCCAGGCGGCCGGGGAGGTCCCCTCCCCCGCCCCACCGTCGCGTGCGCTTCTGCAGAGCGCATCCGCGCCGCGCGGGCCTTCCGGAAGCACATCCGCGCCGCGCGGGCCTTCCGGAAGCACATCCGCGCCGCGCGGGCCTTCCGGAAGCACATCCGCGCCGCGCGGGCCTTCCGGGCGCGCATCCGCGACGCGCGGCGCGGACGCCGGTGCACCGGTGCCCGACCCGGCTACGCGGGTGCGCATCGTCGGCATCGACACGTCACTGCGCTGCACCGGCCTCGCGGTCGTCGACGCCGTCGGCGCGACGCCCCGGTTCGTCGACTGCCGCCCGATCCCCAACCCAGCCCGCCGCACGCTGCCCGAGTGCCTCGTCCGCATCGCCGACGCGCTCGAGGCCTATCTGGACGAGTTCCGCCCCGACGAGATCGCGATGGAGGGCATCTTCTTCTGCAAGAACGCGCGGACCTCGCTCATCCTCGGCCACGCCCGCGGCGTCGTCGTCGCGACCTGCGCGCGCCGCGGCCTCCCGATGCACGAGTATCCGCCCGCCCGCGTGAAGCGCGCCGTCACCGGCTCCGGCTCCGCCACGAAAGACCAGATGCAGCGCATGATGCAGAGCGTGTTCGGCCTGCCGGCCCTCCCCCAGGAGGACTCGGCCGACGCCCTCGCCATCGCGCTCACGCACCTGCACGAGCGCCGCATCGCCGCGCTCGCCCGGGGGCTTCGCCTCCCCGATCCGCGCGCGCTGCGGTAGGCGTTCCGGTTTTTCCTTGACACCCGGGGCGGGGGGTGCTAACCAAGACGTGATGCGGCGCACGCAGGAGCGCGCGGAACCGCCCGCGCATACGCGTGTAGCCGCAAACTGGAGAACCCGGAATGAGCAAGCTCGTCATCGTCGAATCCCCCGCCAAGGCCCACACCGTGGGCAGGATCCTCGGACCCGGATACAAGGTCATGGCCTCGGTCGGCCACGTCCGCGACCTGCCGGAGCACCAGGAGGGGATCAAGCGCGAGGAGCTGCCCGGCGGCGCGCTGCGCTTCACCCCCGGCTACGTCGTCCCGCCCGAGAAGGAGAAGGTCGTCGCCGGCCTCGCCTCCGCCGCGCGCCAGGCGGACGAGATCTTCCTCGCGAGCGATCCCGACCGCGAGGGGGAGGCGATCGCCTGGCACCTGCGCGAGGAGCTGCGCCACCGCCTCGGCGCCAAGTGCCCGCCCTTCCGCCGCGTCGAATACCACGAGATCACGCCGCGCGCCGTGAAGGCCGCGATCGCGAACCCGCACGACATCGACCAGGCGCGCGTCGACGCCCAGCAGGCGCGCCGCTGCATCGACCGCTACCTCGGCTTCCGCATCTCCCCCAAGGTCGCGCGCGCCGTCCGAGGCGGATCCAGCGCCGGGCGCGTGCAGTCCGTCGCGCTGCGGCTCGTGCGCGACCGCGAGCGCGAGGTGCGGGCGTTCGTCCCGCAGCCCTACTGGGAGTTCGCCGTGAAGCTCGCCAAGCGCGGCCCGGGCGCCGGCGAACCCTTCGCCGTGCGCCTGCGCAAGCTCGACGGGAAAAAGGCGGACGTGCGCGACGAGGACGCCGCGAAGCGCACCGAGGCCTTCCTCGGCGCGGCCGCCTACGCGGTGCGCGCGGTCGAGCCCCGGCAGGCGCAGAAGCGCCCCGGCCCGCCCTTCACGACCTCGACGCTCCAGCAGGCCGCCTCGAACGCGCTCGGCTTCTCGCCCGACCGCACGATGCGCCTCGCGCAGGACCTCTACGAGGCCGGACTCATCACCTACATGCGAACGGACTCGACGAACATCGCGCCCGAGGCGCGCGAGGCCGCGGCGGCGTACGTCGCGGGCGCGTTCGGCGGGGAATTCGCCGACCCGCACAACTACGCCACGCGCAGCAAGGGCGCGCAGGAGGCGCACGAGTGCATCCGCCCGACCGACCCCGCCGCGACGCCCGAGCGCGCCGCGATGCCCGACGGCCGCGACGCCGAGGGCCTCGCGCGCCTCTACCGCCTCGTGTGGGAGCGCTTCGTCTCGTCGCAGATGGCGCCCGCCGTCTCCGAGGTGACGACCGCCACGGTCGACGCAACCGCCGCGCCCGGGATCCTCCCGGCCGGCTCGCCCGCCGCCGCCGAGCTCACCGCCTCCGTCTCGCGCCTCGTCTTCCCCGGCTTCCTCGCGCTGCGCGGCGCCGAGGGCGTCGCCAAGGCCGAGTCCGCGGACGCGGCGAAGGACGGCGAGGAGACGAGCGACGCGCTCGCCGCCCTCCCCCCGCTCGCGCCCGGCGAGGCGCTCGACCCGGCCGCGGTCCTGCCCGAGCGCAAGGAGACCAAGCCGCCGCCGCGCTTCAACGAGGCGTCGCTCGTCCGCGAGATGGAGGCGCGCGGCATCGGCCGCCCCTCCACCTACGCCAGCACCGTCAAGACGCTCAAGGACCGCAAGTACGTCGCCTCCGAGCGCCGCGTCCTCTCCCCGACCGAGCTCGGCGCGAACGTGTGCGACTGGCTCGTCGCCCACTATCCCGACATGATGGACGTGGGCTACACCGCCGAGATGGAGCGCAAGCTCGACGACGCGCAGGACCCCGCCACGGCGTCCGACTGGCAGGCCCTCCTCGGCGCCTTCTGGCGCGAGCTGGAGGAGTGGAACCGCCGCGCCAAGGACTGGGCCGACCCCGCCGCCGTCGCGACGCTCCTCGAGGCCTTCCGCGACGTCCGCGACTGGGAGCCGCCCCACAAGGCCGGCGCCCGCACCTACGACGACAGGAAGTTCGTCCAGGACATCGCCTACGACGTGATGGGCGAGCCGCGCCCGCGCGCGAAGGACCGCCGCCCCGACGCCCCCTTCCGCTTCGAGCGCCCCGCCTCGTTCCCCGCCGAATGCTGCACCGAGCCGCAGTTCCTCGCGCTCGCCCGCACGCTCCTGCGCTACCGCGGGCAGGCGCCCGGCGCCGAGGGCGCGATCCGCGCCGCCGGGCTCGGCGGGCTCCTCGACCAGGCCGCCTCGCCCGCCGCCGACGAGCGCACCGCCGCGCTGCTCGACGTCCTCGCCCGGTACGGCGCGGCGCCCGACGACGAGCGCTTCGCCTCGTCCCTCGCCGAGCAGGTGCGCCGCGGCCGCCCCCTCAGCGCCAAGCAGACCGGCTGGATCCCGAAGCTCTTCCTCAACGCGCGAGACCGCGTCCCGGCCGCCGAGTTCGAGGCGCTCTGCGCGAAGTTCGGCATCGAGCCGAAGGCCGAGGAGGCCGTCGACCCGGAGCGCGCCGCCGCCGTCGTGGCCGCGCTCGCGGGCGTGACCGAATGGGCCGCGCCGGCCGCGCCGCGCAAGGGCGGGCGCGTCTACGACGACAAGAAGTTCTACGCGGACGTCGCCGCGCAGTTCGGCGCACGCCGGACGATGTCGGCCAAGCAGCTCGGCGCGCTGGAGCGGATGCTGCTGCGCTACCGCGCGCAGATCCCGGGCGCGGACGAGCTCGCCGCCCGCTACGGCATCGAGGCCCGCCCCCGCCGCGCCCGCGGGGGCCGCGCCGCGAAGGCCCCGCCCGCCGGGGTTGCCGCCGCGAGCCCTTCCGTGTAGAATCCGGTCCGTTCCACCAATCCCGTCCTCCGTTCCCGTCTCCATGAAAACAGCACTCGTCTGCGGCGCCGGCGGCTTCATCGGCTCCCATCTCGCGCGCGAGCTCAAGCGCCGCGGCTGGTGGGTCCGCGGCGCCGACCGCAAGAGGCCCGAGTTCTCCCCGACCGCGGCCGACGACTTCCTCCTCGGCGACCTGCGCGAGCGCGAGAACTGCGCCCGCGCCCTCGCCCTCCCCGGCGGCGGCGCGCCCGACGCCGTGTTCCAGCTCGCCGCCGAGATGGGCGGGATGGGCTTCATCCACCGCGCCGCGGCGGAGATCATGCACGACAGCGTGCTCATCAACGCCAACATGTGCCACGAGGCCGCCGCGCGAGGCGTCGGGCGCTACTTCTTCTCCTCCTCCGTCTGCGTCTACCACGACATGAGGCCCGGCGACCCGCAGCTCGACGAGGACGGCGCCTACCCCGCCGCCCCCGACAACGACTACGGCTGGGAGAAGCTCTACTCCGAGCGCATGGCCTTCGCCCACGCGCGCGCCACCGGGATGAAGGTCCGCGTCGCCCGCTTCCAGAACTGCTACGGCCCCGAGGGCACCTGGCGCGGCGGCCGCGAGAAGGCCCCCGCCGCCCTTTCGCGCAAGGTCGCCGAGGCGCCCGACGGCGGCGAGGTCGAGATCTGGGGCGACGGCTCCGCGATCCGCAACTTCATCTACGTGGACGACCTCGTGGACGGCATCCTCCACCTCATGGACTCCGACCTCGACTTCAAGCCCGCGAACATCGGCACGGAGGAGTACGTCACCGTGCGCGAGCTCCTCGCGACCATCGCGGACGTCGCCGGCAAGCGCATCGTCGCGAAGCCCGTCGACGGCCCCGTCGGCGTCGCCTCCCGCAACTTCTCCACCGCGCGCATCCGCTCCACCGGCTGGGCGCCGCGCTTCACGCTGCGCGACGGCATCGCGCGCACCTACCCCTGGGTCGCCGCGCAGGTCGCCGCGGCCGCCGCCGCGAAATGACGTTCCGCAAGGTCCGCGTCTTCTACAACCGCCGCTCGGGTCCCGGCGCCTCCCGGTTCCACCGCGTGGAGGAGGCGTTCTCGAAGGAGTGGAAGGACGCCGCGGAGGACCTCGCCTGGTACTTCCCCGCCTCGCGCGAGGAGTCGTCGCGGATGGTGCGCGCCGCGCTCGCGGACGGCGCCGACTGCATCGTCGTGTGCGGGGGGGACGGCACCGTCTCCTCCATCGGCCGCGAGCTCGTCGGCACCGGCGTCCCGATGGGCGTCGTCCCGCTCGGCAGCGGCAACGGCCTCGCGCGCCACTTCGGGCAGGACCTCGACCCGGCCGCGTCCGTCGCGCAGCTCGCGCGCGGCGTCCTGCGCGACCTGGACGTCGGCTACGCGGACGGCGCGCCGTTCTTCGTCTCCGCCTCCGTCGCGTGGGACGCCGAGCTCGTCCGCGCCTACGACCGGCTACCGATGCGCGGCGTCGGATCCTACGTGCTCGCGGGCGCGGTCTCGCTGCTCGACTACGCCTCGCAGCCGCTCGCCGTGACCGTGGACGGCGCCGAGACCTTCACGATCGAGGACCCGCTGCTCTTCACGATCGGCAACGTCTCCGGCTGGGGCGGGGGCGCGCTCATCGACCCGGGCTCCGACCCGTCCGACGGAAAGATGGAGCTCGTCGCCGGGCGCCGGCGCGACGCCCCGCGGATGCTCGCGGACATCGCCTCCGTCTTCACGACCGGCACGAGCAGCCTCCCGGGCGCGATCAACCGCTCCTTCCACGACCTGCTGGTCGAGCGGCCGGAGGGGCGCCCCATCCAGCTCGACGGCGAGCTCGTCGCCGCCGGCCGCGCCGTGCGCTTCACGGTCGAGAGCGGCCGGATGAAGCTCCTGGTCCCCGATCCCCCTCCCGCCACGACCCAGGTCCGCGAGACGCGGTAGGGCCGTTCCGCCGCCTCCCGCCCGGCCCGCCCGCCGCCACGCACGGGATGCGGAATCCGGCGCAAAAATCCCCCTTGCCTCGCGCGCGGGGGGTGTGGTAGGATTGCCGGGCAACACCATCACCCCGCCCCGGGAGGGGCGCAGGAGCATTCCGCAATGAAGCAAAACGAATACCTCGAGAAGTTCATGGCCCAGTTCCCCTTCGAGGGCCTGACCTACGACGACGTGTCCCTCGTCCTCCAGTACGCCGACTTCCTCCCCGACTCGACCGACCTCTCCACGCGCCTCACCTCGCGCATCCGCATCAACATCCCCTTCCTCTCCGCCGCGATGGACACCGTCACGGAGGCCCCGATGGCGGTCGCGATGGCGATGCAGGGCGGCATCGGCGTCATCCACAAGAACCTCACCGTCGAGCAGCAGGCCGACCAGGTCTCGCAGGTGAAGCACCACCTTAACGGCCTCATCCACTCCCCCGTCGCGTTCCACGCCGGCCAGACGCTCGACGAGATCCTCGCCGAGCGCGAGCAGAAGCGCTACAAGTTCTCCGGCTTCCCGATTCTCGACGACGCCGGCCGCGTCGTCGGCGTCCTCACCTCCAAGGACATCGACTACGCCGAGGACACCTCCGTGAAGGTCGAGGAGGTGATGACGAAGGACCCCATCACCGCGCCGAAGGGCACGTCGCTCCAGGAGGCCTACAAGATCATGCGCGGCGCCAAGAAGGGCAAGCTCCCGCTCGTCGACGGGGACGGGAAGCTCGTCGGGCTCTACTCCTTCACCGACGTGCGCGACCTGGTGGAGCAGAACCTCCCGATGGTCAACCGCGACGCGCAGTACCGCCTCCGCGTGGCCGCCGCCATCTCCGGCGGCAAGGACTTCGAGCGCGCGCAGGCCCTCGCCGAGGCGGGGGCGGACGTGCTCGTCGTCGACTCCGCGCACGGCCACACCAAGGGCATCCTCGACATGGTGTCGTGGCTCGCGAAGAACCTCCCGGACGTCGACATCATCGCCGGCAACATCGTCACGGGCGAGGCCGCCGTCGCGCTGCGCGACGCCGGCGCGCACGCCGTCAAGGTCGGCATCGGCCCCGGCTCGATCTGCACGACGCGCGTCGTCTGCGGCGTCGGCGTCCCGCAGATCACCGCGGTCTACGAGGTCGCGAAGGCCCTCCAGGGCTCGATCCCGTGCATCGCCGATGGCGGCATCCGCTACTCGGGCGACGTCCCGAAGGCGATCGTCGCCGGCGCGGAGACCGTGATGCTCGGCTCGATCCTCGCGGGCACGGAGGAGAGCCCGGGCGAGAAGATCATCCAGGACGGGCGCCAGTACGTCGTCTACCGCGGCATGGGCTCGATGGCGGCGATGCAGGCCTTCGAGGGCTCGCGCAAGCGCTACGGCCAGAGCCACCGCAAGATGAAGGACCTCGTCCCCGAGGGCATCGAGGGCATCATCCCCTACGCGGGCACCGTGCAGAAGGTCATGACGCAGTTCTGCGGCGGCCTGCGCTCGTCGCTGGGCTACAACGGCGCGCGCTCGATCGAGGAGCTGCACGACACGGGCCGGTTCGTCCGCGTCTCCGTCGCGGGCGTCAAGGAGGCCCACCCGCACGACATCCGCATCACGCGCGAGGCGCCCAACTACACGCGCTCGTAGCGCCACGTGAGCGGAAACGCGGAAGACGCGCGCCTGCGCGAGCTCGGCGGCGGGAGGATCCTCCCGCTGCTCTGGAAGTTCGCGTGGCCGGCGCTCGTCACGATGACGCTCAACACGCTCTACAACGTCATCGACCGCGTCTACATCGGCCACGGCTGCGGCAGCGACGCCATCGCCGGCCTCACGCTCACCTTCCCCGTCATGATGGTCATGGGCGCCTTCGGGCCGCTCATCGGCGTCGGCTCCGGCACGATCATCTCCATCTCGCTCGGCGAGAGGAACCTCCTCCGCGCCGAGCGGGCGCTGGGCCAGTGCGTCGCCCTCAAGCTCCTGCTCGGCGCCACCGTCGCCCCCGCGCTCTTCCTCCTCCTCGACCCGATCCTGCACGCCATGGCGGGCGGCGGCGTCACGGAGGGCGCCATCGCCGCCGCGCGCCTCTACCTGCGCATCAACGTCCTCTTCCACTTCCTCGCGCACCTGGCCTTCGGGCTCTCCGCCTGCATGCGCTCGGAGGGCTCGCCCGTCGCCGCGATGCGCTGCATGGTCGTGGGCGCCGCCGCGAACCTCGTCCTCGACCCGCTCTTCATCTTCGAGCGCGTGGACCTGCGCGTCGTCTCGCTGCCCGGCCTCGGGCTCGGCGTCGCCGGCGCCGCGTGGGCGACAAACATCGCGATGGGGCTCGCGTGCGCCGCGGCGCTGCGGCACTACACGGGCGGGCGCTCCGTCGTGGCGCTGCGGCTGCGCAACGTCCGCGTCTACCGCGACCTCGTACCGCGCGTCCTCGCGATCGGCCTCTCGCCGTTCCTCATGCAGTTCGCGGGCTCGACGATCAACTTCTCCCTCAACCGCGCCTTCGCGCACTGGAGCGCGTCGCAGGCGGAGGGGACGGTCCAGGTCGCCGCGTTCGGCATCTTCATGACCGTCTCGTTCCTCTTCTTCGTCCCGTCGATGGGCATCCAGCAGGGCTTCGCGCCGATCATCGGCTACAACTGGGGCGCCCGCAACCTCGGGCGCGTGCGGCGCTCGCTCGACCTGGCGGTCGCGCTCACGACGTGCTGCGTCGCGACCGCGTGCCTCTGCCAGCTGCTGCTCGCGACCCCGCTCGCGAGCTGCTTCTCGGACGTGCCGGAGGTGACGCGCGCCGGCGCCTTCGCGCTGCGGATCGGCAACTGCATGATCTGGTGCATCGGCCTCAACGTCGCCGCAACGACCTACTTCCAGGCGGTCGGCCGCCCGCGGACGGCGATCGTGCTCTCGCTCCTGCGGCAGGTGATCGTGCTGCTTCCGTGCGTGTGGATCCTGCCGCGCGTCCTGCCGATCCGCCCGCTCCTGGCGGTCTGGCTCTCGCTCCCGCTCTCGGACGTCGTCGCCAACCTTGCGACCATCCCGCCCATCCTCCGCGAGCGCCGCTCCCTCGTCCGCGCCTCCGCGGCCGCCGCCGCGCCGACATCGAATTAGCAGTTTCCATGCCAAGGCGTTTCTGGTAGAATGGACGCCCGCATGAATCCCTCGCACTGCGGCGCCGTCGCCGCCTCCCTTTCCCTGCGCCCCGGCCAGGTCTCCGCCGTCGCCTCCCTCCTCGAGGGCGGCGCCACCGTCCCCTTCATCGCCCGCTACCGCAAGGAGGCCACCGGCGAGCTCGACGAGGTCGCGATCGCCGCGGTGCGCGACGCCCTCGACCGCCTCCGCGCGCTCGACGACCGCCGCGCCGCCGTCCTCGCCTCGCTCGAGGAGCGCGGCCTCCTTACCGACGAGCTCCGCGCGAAGGTCGAGGCCTGCGAGTCGCTCGCCCGCCTCGAGGACGTGTACCTGCCCTACCGCCCCAAGCGCCGCACGCGCGCCCAGGTCGCCCGCGAACGCGGCCTCGCCCCGCTCGCCGCCGACCTGCTCGCCCAGGAGTCGCCCCTCTCCCCCGAGGAGCTCGCCGCGCCCTACGTCGACGAGGCGAAGGAGGTCCCCGACGCCGAGGCCGCGCTCGCCGGCGCGCGCGACATCGTCGCGGAGCAGGTCGCCGAGGACGCCGACCTGCGCGCCGAGCTGCGCGCGCTCTTCGACGAGTCCGGCTCCGCGACCTCCGCCGTCGTCCCCGGCAAGGAAGAGGAGGGCGCGAAGTTCCGCGACTACTTCGACGCCTCCGAGCCCCTGCGCTCCATCCCCTCGCACCGCCTCCTCGCGCTGCTGCGCGGCGAGAAGGAGGGATTCCTCTCGCTCTCGCTCCGCCCGCCGAAGGAGGACGCGCAGGCGCTCGTCCGCGACCGCTACGTCGCGGGCGAGGGCCCGCTCTCCGACCAGGTCGCGCAGGCGTGCGACTCGGCCTACGCGCGCCTCCTCGCCCCCGCGATGGAGGTCGAGGCGCGACTCCGCGCGTTCACGCGGGCGAGCGACGAGGCCATCGCCGTCTTCGCCTCCAACCTGCGCGAGCTGCTGATGGCCGCGCCGCTCGGGCGCAAGGCCGTCGTCGCGATCGACCCCGGCATCCGCACCGGCTGCAAGGTCGTCGCGCTCGACGCGCAGGGCAAGCTGCTCGAGGACTGCGTCGTCCAGCTCGCGCGCTCGGGCGCCGAGCGGCGCGACGCCGCCGACGTCCTGCTCGATCTCGTCCGCCGCCACGGCGCGCTCGCCGTCGCCGTCGGCAACGGCACCTACGGCCGCGAGGCCGAGGCGTTCGTCCGCTCGATCGGCCTCCCGCCCGAGGTCGCCGTCGTCTCCGTGAGCGAGAGCGGCGCGTCGATCTACTCCGCCTCCGACGTCGCCCGCGCCGAGTTCCCCGACAAGGACGTCACCGTCCGCGGCGCCGTCTCGATCGGCCGCCGCCTGATGGACCCGCTCGCCGAGCTCGTGAAGCTCGACCCCAAGACGATCGGCGTCGGCCAGTACCAGCACGACGTCGACCAGACGCGCCTGCGCCAGGCGCTCGACGACACCGTCCTCTCCTGCGTGAACGCCGTCGGCGTCGAGGTGAACACCGCCTCCCCGCAGCTCCTCGCCCGCGTCTCGGGCCTCGGCCCGTCGCTCGCGGAGAACATCGTCCGCTACCGCGACGAGCACGGCCCCTTCGCGACGCGCGAGGCGCTCAGGGAGGTCCCGCGCATGGGCCCCAAGGCGTTCGAGCAGAGCGCGGGCTTCCTCCGCATCGCGGGCGGCGAGAACCCGCTCGACGCCTCCGCCGTCCACCCGGAACGCTACGCCGTCGTGGAGCGCATGGCGGCCGACCTCGGCCGCACCGTCCCGCAGCTCCTCGCCGAGCCCGCCCTCGCGAAGAGGCTCGACCTCTCGCGCTACGCGGAGGGAGACCTCGGCCTCCCGACGCTGCGCGACATCGTCGCGGAGCTCGCCAAGCCCGGGCGCGACCCGCGCAAGACCTTCGAGGCGTTCTCCTTCGCCGA
>CAMNDA010000390.1 GCA_946534745.1 uncultured Verrucomicrobiota bacterium
TCACGGCCGAGGAGGCGCAGCAGCTGCGCGACGCGGGCTACGACGTGCCGGACGCGGTCCTCGAGGGCCGCGCCACGCTCGGCGGCGCGGATTCGGCTGCGGACGACGACGAGGAGGACGAGGAATGATCGACTGGAGGGAGGCGGCCGCGCGCGCGGCCGCGAAGGGCGCGGGACGGTGCGTGCTGCTCGTGCGCCACGGCGAGCGGCCGCCCATCGCGAAGGACGACCCGACGTTCGGCGAGACGCTCGGCCTCACCGCCGCGGGCCGCGCGCTCGCGCTGGCGTGCGGGCGCGACGTCGCCGCCGCGGGGCGCCCCGCGGACTGGTCCTTCCTCGCCTCGCGATACCGCCGCACGATGCTCACCGCTGCGACGGTCGCCGAGGGCATGGGCCGCGCCGGCGCGCCCGTCGCCGAGAGCGACGAGGTCAGCCTGCCCGGGCTGTGGATCGAGGACATGCCCGAGACGCACCGCAGCTACCGACGCTACGGCACGGCCGAGTTCACCGACATGTTCATGCGCGGCGAGGCCCTGGGCGGTTACCTCCCGATCCCGGAGAGCACGCGCCTCGCGATGGACTGGATCGACGGCGCGGACTTCGGCTCGCGCTGCGCGGTCGTCGTGACGCACGACATCTTCCTCGCCGCGCTAATGCGCGGGCTCGGCGTCTTTCCGTTCGAGAGCGCGAGCTGGGTGGGGTTCCTCCAGGGCTGCGCGCTCTTCGAGCGCCCCGGCGGCGGCTGGGACGCCGAGTACGTCGTTCCCGACAAGACGGCCTGGCGCAACACCTTCCTGCAGTGAAGGACGGCGCCGGCGCGCGACGGGATCGCGCGCCGGCGCACGGCACGGCCGCCGGGGCGGCTAGATCGACCAGCCGAAGAGGCCGAGGTTGCGGCAGATCTCGGAGACCAGCACCGCGCCGATGAGGACCGGCGCGACGTACTTGACCATCACGTTGTAGAGGCCCCGGGCGACGAACCGCGGCTCGCCCTTGAGGATCTCGTCCTCGATCACCTTGGGCTTGATCACCCAGCCGACGAAGATGCACGTGACGATCGCCACGATCGGCATCAGCACCGCGTTGGTGATGAAGTCGAAGAACGTGAGGAAGTCCATGCCGAACGGCGTCAGGGAGCCCCACACGCCGAAGCCGAGCGCGCTGAAGACCGAGAGGAACGCGATGACGAAGAACATGAAGAACGTCGCGTTGCGGCGCTTCATGCCCAGCAGGTCGCACACCGAGGCCACGCACGCCTCGTAGAGCGAGATGGCGGAGGTGAGCGCGGCGAAGGCGACCAGCAGGAAGAACACGGCGCCGACGAGCGCGCCCACGCGGCCGAAGTCGGCGAAGACGGTCGGCAGCGTCATGAACATGAGGCCGACGCCGCCGTTCATGGACTTCTTGATCGAGAGCTCCCGGCCCTTCTCGCGGTTGACGGCCTCGGGGGACTCCGCGCCGGCGGGGGCGGCTCCGGCCGTCGCGGCGGCGCGCTCCGCGGCCTCGTCGAGCTGGGCGATCCGCACGGGCTGGGACTTCCAGTCCTCGAGGAGCTTCGCGCGGACGGCGGCCTCCTCGGCCTCGACCTCGTACTTCTTTCCGAGCTTCGCGAGGTCGGCCTCGGAGAACTCCAGGGCGCGGATGTTCTCCTCGGCGAAGGACTGGACGAGCTCGGCGTTCCCGCCGGCCTTCTCGAGCTCGGCGGGGGTGACGTCCTTCGGGTTCTTCGCCGCGAACATGTAGACCGCGGGGATGATCATGAGGCCGGCGACGATGGCGATGAGCGTGTCGAAGATCTCGATGCGGCGGACGGAGCGCTCGATCGAGTCGCCCTTGCGCATGTAGGAGCCGTAGGTGATCATGATGCCCATCGCGAGCGAGAGCGAGTAGAACATCTGCCCCATCGCGCCGAGGATCGTCTTGCAGAGCTGGGCGAAGGAGAAGGAGCCGTCGGCCGCGCTGAGGGCGTCGAGGTTCGGGACGAGGTAGTACCTGACGCCGGCGCCGGAGCCGGGGAGGCACACGACGTAGATCGCGATGCCGATCGCCATGACGAAGAGAAGGGGCATGAGGACGAGGTTGGACTTCTCGATGCCGTTCTTCACGCCGAGGGCGATGACGAGGGCGCAGACGAGGATGAAGAGCAGGCCGTATCCGAAGGGCGCGAAGGAGGAGCTGACGAAGGCGCCGAAGAAGCCGGAGGCGTCCGCGAACGGGTTCTTCGAGGGGTCGGCGACCATCGTGGCGTAGGTCCAGAAGTACTTGAGGACCCAGCCGCCGATGACGCAGTAGTAGGGCACGATGACGACGGGGATGATCGTCGCGAGAAGCCCCAGCGGGCCGAAGCCCTTGTGGAGCTTCGAGTAGGCGGTGAGCTGGCTCTGCTGCGTCAGGCGGCCGATCGAGATCTCGGTGACCATCAGCGTGAAGCCGAGCGTCACCACGAGGATCAGGTACACGAGGATGAACGTGCCGCCGCCGTACTGCGCGGCGAGGTAGGGGAAGCGCCAGAGGTTGCCGAGGCCGATGGCGGAGGCCGCGGCGGCGAGGATGAACGC
>CAMNDA010000391.1 GCA_946534745.1 uncultured Verrucomicrobiota bacterium
CGTCTGCACCTTCCACCCTGAAGAGCCGCCCGCCGTTGGCGAACGCGGAAAACGCGCTTGCAATCTCAAGCCCGCTCGCCGTGACATCGCGACCGAACCCCGAACGGATCCTCCGAACCGCCTGCTCTTCCTCCGTTCCATCCGCTTGATCGAAATGGAGCCCGAACGCTTTGAGCGTCCTGGCTTCTCCTTCCGCGCCGAGCGCGAGCGCCAGACGCGCACCGCCGCGCTGCGAGGACCATTGGATCGTTTCGGCCAATGTGAACTCCGTTCGCCCTCGAGTGAAGTCAAGAATCTTGACGCCGCCAATGGTCTGCTCCGAAACGTCGAGCATCGTGTTCGTTTGAACGACGCCCGCATCGAGCGCTCCGGCCGCGAGGAACGGAAGAACGAGCTGGCCGATCTCGAAGCGATCCTCGTTCCACGGCATCCCGCCGCCGATCGTCTCCGCGCAGACGATCTCTCCCGTGTCCGCGTCCTGGACAACCGCCCAGCACTGATCCGCCGGATTGCTCGCCTTGCCGTCCGCCAGCGCATCCCGGACAATCGCCGCGATTCGCTCCCAAGCCGCAGTTCGTTCCACGGCGCCGTTATCCTGTGCCGTCGCACACATTGCCACGGCCACAACCGTATAGAGAGCGCTTCGAGTCATTGCGTTCATGCGAATCTTTCTTGTGACGAGTCGTTGTATTGGTCGAAACATTCAAAACAGCATTGCGGGTCTATGCGCCCAGGGATTTCCGGGAAAATCGCCCTCGTGCTTCCGTAGCACTTCACTCGTGTTACCAATTCGTTCCCACTCTTGTGCATCGTCGTAGCGTTCCAGGACACACATGACAGCGGCAGTAGCTCCAATCGCAACGACCGCCACGACACCACCGACGAAGAATGCTCCGACGGTCATTCCGCCCCCGCCAGCCGCCACGGCGCCGCCTCCGTACATCGCGAGAGAAGCATTGTATGCAGCAGCGCCCGAGAGCGTCGAAATCGCCGTTCCCGTGCTGGCCGTTCCCCATGCCGCTGCTGCCGCCATCATCGCGGAGTATGTCGCCATGCCGGCCAGGGCACCGCCCGTTCCGGCAATGGCTGTTCGATGTGCTTCGTCCGCGTCGTAGAGACCCAATGCATAGCCGCCATAGGAAAATGACAAGGCACCAATGATGCCTCCTGCGGCCTTTGGAAGGAGCGCGACTGTTCTTGACGGAAGCAGCCCCATACTCCGTCCGAGGGCGATGGACCGGCTTCGAAATGCCGCGTTCCGAAGGAGTGCTTGCGATGTCGCCAATTGAGCTGCCTCTGCGGATCCGGCGGAGAAGGATCCCAAACCAGCCATCGTGCCAGCCCGCTTCCAGTCTAAGGTCTCGTCAGACAACAATTGCACAACGGCGTCGAGTCCGCCGGCGGCAATCCCGCCGGCGGCCAGAACCGTCCCCGTAGTCCCGGCGAGACGGAGGGTGGCGTCTTTCCGCGACAAGGCAGTCTGTGCCGTTTTGGCATGGGCGTACATCCGCCGGGCGAGGTCGCGCGATTCGGCCTTGCCGGCGACGAGATTCATTTTCCTTACTTCGCCGATAAGTTCGGCAACGACGATCCTCTTTGGGCGACCGACAATCTGGATAGGACGCATGGAACGTTCCGCACCGATTGCGAAACCGTCTGGTCCAAGTCTCTGAACGGAAATCCGTGCGACGTCGCCGTCAATCTTCACGCGAAAGAGCTCCGTCCGATACGACACCCTCCCTTCAGCCGCTGCACGGAGATAATTCGCACGAAGACGGAAAGGGCGCGCCTTTGATTCACCGTGACGACCGGCTACATCCGTTGCCTTGTCGTCCCAATTTCTTGCGAGCTTCAAAAGTCGTTTTGAAATCCACGACTCGCTCATCTGTCGGCCATCCTTCGTCAGACCGAGCCTGCTCGACCCAAACTTCGTTTCGCCGACGATCAACCCCGTCGGGCGTCCCGTCCTGTCGAATTTCATCCAGACGTGATCAATGCCTTGGGGACCGTTGCGAGGTGTGATTGGCTTCCACCCGCCGGAAGCGTGAAGCTGGCTGTTCACGAGCGCTTCGCCGACGTTCCCGTGCAGACGCGGCGTCAGGATCGTTGCTTGGGCGAGAGCGACTTCCGGCTCCATCGCGGAAAGAATCGCGGTCGAAACGAGTCCCATCTTGAAGGCTGTAGATGGAACTTCCCACGCGGGAAGCGCATGATGTTCGTTCGCTATGTTGGAGACGAGCCCGGTATCGGGCTCCTTAGCGGAAAGCATCCCGACTGACAACAGCAGTACTGTCGCGCCCAGTAAAATACTGCGACGCATTCTAGAAGTCCTCCAGCCGAATCTTCGGCTCCTCGACCATCCAGCGAACCGAAAGGACTTTCCGAGCCTCATCCATTTTGTCGTAGTACTTTCCGAATGTGTCATTGAACAGCCGCGAAGTTTCTGGTGTCAGCAGAGATTGGTCAATGCGATAAAAACCGTAGATGGCTGTCACGATGAATGCCTTGTGTTCGTTTTTGACATCCCAGTAGTTCGGCCCGCCGGAAGATCGCTGAAGAGCCTGAGAAATCAACACGTCCGCTTTGTAAATCGAATCGTAGTCGTCTTCGTTTGTCAATTCTGCCAAGGAAATCGAGCGGGCGAAATCACGGACGTATTTCTTGATGAATTCGCTTTCGTTCTTGAATCCTTTGTTTTTGGGGAGACGACCAAATCCAGATGGTCCGGTATTCATGACATCCCAACTGTCGAACGCCAACTTGCAACAGTTCGCGACGAACTTCTGATACTCGTTCATCTGCTGACGCTTCTCGTTGGCGACCTTCTCCATGATGGCGGCAACCGATTGCTGGACTTCGGTCTGAGCATCGGTTCCGCGAATGCGGCGAACTTCTGCAGTCACCCGCGCGACCTGGCCCGTGTAGAACTCAACATTACGCTGGTGGGGCGCGGAAGACATCGCCTTGGGAGGATTGGCCGTGGCGATTGTCTGGATCACTTGGAGAATCGGCGCGTCATGGCTGGCGTTGAATCGGTCGATGGCATCCACGAGACGTTTCGGGAATCCGTTGATTCGATCCGTTTCGGCCTTTTCGAGATTGCTTCGATCGAGGAACCAGAGCTGCGACATGGCGCTTTCCGCGACGCCGGACAGCTGGAGAATCAGGCACTCCTTCTCCGCGACTTCCGCCGTCTTGCCGGCGACCAGTAGTTCCGCATAGGAGACTACCTCCCGATCAAGTTCATCGAGAAGTTTCCCGACCGCCTCGATGGCGGCGCTCGGCCCCTCGTCCGTGATGTCTTCGACATCCTCGTTCGCGGCCGATTCGGCGAACAGCGATGTTCGAAACTGGGCGCACTTGTTCCGAAGGGCGAAAGCGTCATCCATCTTCCCTGGCTCGACACGGACAAGTGCAAGCTCGGCGAGACGTTCTAGAATTGCAGCCTCGGCAATCCGATCTTCGCCAGGGGCTGCCTTGAAAACCGCCTCGGCATACTCTTTCAGAACGTCAAGAAGGTCGTTGTCGGATGCATGTTCAACCGCGTTCCGCCAGTAGTAGCCTGCCCGGACATGGTCTCCAGACTTTTCCAGTTCACGTGCTTTTGCGATGGCAGACCCGCACCGATCCGGTTCATCGGTCGAGGAAGAACGCCTCGGTTCGCCTAGCGATCTTTTCAAGCTGTCAACGCTCGACTGAACTACGGCGATTCGATCCGTCAATTCAGACACATCGATTGATGTTGTCCGTTCTTTGCGTAGACCGAGGATGCAACCGAGGACAAACACCCCGATGGCGATGACGAAACCAGCCATTGCACGTTTCCGATTTCCGGACGTGCGCGCATGTCTTTCATTCATTGTTTTTTGAGAAGCTTCGGATTCGTTCATTGTTGTGGCTCCCGTTTATCCTTGGGAAATCGGGCGGAAATACTCAACGGCCTTGTTTCCGAGACGACGGCACAGCCAGTAATTGACCGTCCCCTCGCCGACCTTGGCGAAAAGTTTCCCCGCCGCGGGGATAATCTGTCCGAACCAGGGTCCAGCCCCTTCCGCATCTTTGCCGAGAACATCGACGAGTTTCTCGACCAGAGTTTCCGATCCCTTTTCCGCAATCTCGCCTAGATGGCCTGCGACATACAGGTCGAATGCCCAATCGCAGGCAAGACGAAAAGCCTTTGCTCCCGAACAAGTTCGTCCGTAGAGCGATGCGATTCGCTCAATCATTCTGGTGCTATTGTAGAACACGGCAAGAACGTCTACGATTTTCCAAGGCGAACCAGCCGTCTTGATGGCAACCAGAAGAGCATGGTCTCCAATGATTGTCCGGGCTCGTTCCTCTACGGCTTCATCAAATGCTTTCCTATTGTCGCTCCACTTGCCCAATCGAGTGGAATCGAAAACGGAAAGGCTCTTCAGGGCGTCCCCGGCCGCTTTCCGAGAGAAAACACATTCGGAATCCTTTGAAGATGTCTCGGGAAACTGATTGCAAAACCGGCGAAAACAATCCTTGTCGGTTGCAAGTGTCTTGTAGTAATCGACAAGGCCTTTCTTCGCAGGCTCGCGTACATCTTCGGGATTCCATTGTCGCGGTTGTTTTGAAGAGAATGCACGAACAATCCGAAAGAGCCAAATGGCCACGGCGATGATGAGCACGCCTTCTGCGAAAAGGGCGAACTCCCGCAACGGAGTTCCCAGACGAATTGTGTGTTGGACAACGACTCCAATTTTGAATCCCAGCCATAGCAGAATGGTCCAGCAAACGAGCCACGCGCCGAGTCCGAACCAAGAGGAGCGAACCTCGGGACCACTTTCCTGCTTACCCGAAACGAGATCGTTTCCAGTGGGCGCGCGAAACGGATGGTCGTCGGCACTGGTTGCGATCTTTCCACCACCGACCCGCGGTTTCGGTTCTGGGTCAAAATCGCCTGGACGTCCTTGTGGTACAACGGCGGTGTTGTTGTCATTCATTTATGAGATCTCCTCTTTGAGGCCGAGAAGGAAACGGGCGATTCGATCAAGACCAGAATGCCTAGGTCCACGCTTTTTCGGCGTTTTGAAGTTCGGCGGATTGGCTTCCTTCTCGTTCATTGAACCTCGCAGGTTTTCAAAGTTTAACTCCTCCCCTTCCGATGGAATTGAACATAATGTTTTTGGCGAAGTCTGGTTGGATTGTGTTACTGCTGCCGAACAAGACGTAAATACGGCCGACTCCGCTTTATCTCCAATGTCAAATATGTCGCGGACAATCGTTCCCAGCATGCGTTTTGCTTGCGCAACAAGATTTGTTCGAGATTCATCTGAATCAGCCCTGTCGATTTTCGTGACAACGATTCTAACACGATCTTTGTCGACACGCTCGCGGAAGATGCCGTTCATTATCCAGGTCCCCAGGCTGGCTTTTGGATTCCGCAGGGAACAAAGCATCGATTCAAATTCCTTTTGCGTGGCCTCGTACGCTTCTTCTCCCCGATTCAACGCCGCGAACATATCCACAAGGAACAACGCGCAGTGTGCCTGCTTCATCCAATCCACTACGGGGTTTACAAGTTTGTGTTTGTAGGTTTCGAAATTCTTCGAAAATTTCCTTGCAAGTTCCGGCTTCTTCTCTCTCCAGAAGCGAGACAACGGGACGAACCGACGGGATGCGTCGATGCCGAGGCGATGTTCAATTCCATTTTCGAAGGGCGAATTGCCATTGGGGTAAACCGTTCCTCCTTCCGAAACGCGAACGGAAGACGGAGATAGAAAGCGAATGTGTTTCTCGTTGAATGCGGTGGCGAGAGTTTCGCCGTACTGATGACAAACGATGTCTTCGTCGAAGTCGATTGTCTCGCCATCCCGAGCTTTCCTCTCCTGATCGTCAAGCCATCGTTTGTAGGCGAGGACGGCATCCGCATGTTTGTCAAGAAAGTCGTCCGACCATTCGTCGAATTTCGTTCCGTACATCGCAAAGTCGGCCATCCGTTCGCCGGGAACATCCAGAAAGCGCATCGTGACGCGATGGCTTTTCCGCGAGTTGCGGGACCAACGTGAGATCATTGGACCCGTAGCATTCGGCCAACGCAGGTCGAACGAGAAGGCGAGTTCAGACGGACGCGCCGTTGCCGCCGGCCAGGACTCCCCTGTCCAGAAGGCGGACTGCGCTTCGCGATACGGAAAATCTCCCAAGGCGTCATCGGGACTGCCATGATTCCCCGTAAGTAGTTTGAAACGGCGGGCCATACGCCCATCCCCGAAATCGAAACGAACGTCATCTTTTGCGTTTTCATCCCGTCCGGGATCATGGAATTCAAAATGCGAAGCGAGAGACGCCAGAAAAACGGTCTTGCCGCTGTTTTCGGTTCCACAAACGGCAACGCGAATGGTTTGTCCTTTGAGGGCGTCTCTCATGAAATCGAAAGGACGGCTGGTCGCTAATGTGGATTTGTTCATGTGTGATCCTTTGTTGGGTGTGAATGTGTCGTATGGTTATTGCCATTCCTTTTGTTTCCGTCGGGAACTTGGCGGACTAAAAAGCGGCCTCTTCCTATGTTCTTGTTCCGGGCTCGTAGGAGGGCCTTGTTCAAAACACGGGAAGAGGTCCGCGCACTCGGCGCGCGTTCTCTCTTGCACGTGTCGCTGAACGAATTTTCCTACGATTCGGAACAAACGACGACTTGCAGAAAGCAATTAGTTGGTTCGGGGTACTTGTGTGGCGGGGTTCTCCGGGTGTGCGCGGCGGGGTGCCGCGCGACGGGGCGTAGGATACCAGAACCGCCCCATGGATACAAGCGCGTTTTGCGGCGAAGCGGGCGCGCACGAAGGTCCTGGCGAGGCCCTCTAGTCCATGAGCCATTCGTGGGCCGGGACGACGCGGATGGTTCGGTCGTCCTCGCGGGCGAAGTCGCTCTGCCTCAGCGTGACGATCGTCCCTTCGCGCAGGCCGAACTGCCTCAGGGCGCCGAGAAGCCCGGCCAGTTCGCGCTCGCGGTTCTCGGGCGCAAGCTCGTAGCAGACCTGCACCGCGGAGAACGCGCCGGAGGCATCGGCGAAGACGAAGTCGCACTCGGAGGCGTCGTCCGCCCAGTAGAAGCGTTGCGCGCTCCGGCGGCGGATCCGCGCCCAGACGGCGTTCTCGAGCGCGTGCCCGAGGTCCGGCGTGCGCGACGGCGACGCGATCCGCGCAAGGGCCGTGTCGGCCGCGTAGACCTTCTTGGGCGCGAGGGAGCGGGCCTTGGCGGAGTCCGAGAACCGCTCCAGCCGCTCGACCAGATACGCCTTCTCGAAGTGGTCGAACCACGCCAGGACCGTCGCCGGGGCGCTCACGCCGAGCGCGCCCGTGAGCCGGCTCGGCGTGACGCGGTTCCCCGCGTTCGCGAGCAGGAACGCGACGAGCGTCTCGAGGGGGCGGACATCCTTGATGCCGTGGCGCACGGCGACGTCGCGGTTCACGATGTCGCGGACGAGCTGGCGGAGGATTTCCGGCTCGCCCGCCTCGAGGTAGGCCGGGAACCCGCCCCGCTCCAGATATGCGAGCACGCTCTTCGGCGACGCCTTGGCGCCGGTGAACCGCAGGAACTCGCCATAGGAGAACGGCTGGAGCTCTAGGTCGAGATGCCGGCCCGTGAGGTGCGTTCCGAGCTCCGCGCTGAGCATGGTCGCGTTGGAGCCCGTGACGAGGACGCGGAAGCCCTCGTCGAGCTTCTGCTTCACGTAGCGCTCCCATCCGTCGACGAGCTGGATCTCGTCGAACACGAGGTTCGCCGGCCTCTCCGCCTCGACGATCCGGTCCAGCGTCGCGAAGTCGCCGGCCGAGAACGACGCCATCCGAAGGTCGTCGAACAGGAGCGAGAGCGTCGGCCTCCGCTGCGCCTCCGCCCACTGGTGCAGGAGCGTGCTCTTGCCGCACCGCCGGATGCCCGTCGCGATCGTCGCGAACCGCGCAACCGTGCGAAGGGACGCGAGCGCGTCGCGCGGAAGCGTCTTCTTCCGCGACATCTCCTCGTGTTGTTTCCGGATGATCTCCCGAAGCTCGGATTCCAGCATGGCAGGCGTTCCTTTCCCTTTCGACGCAACGGAGACTACCATTATTTTGCCACAAACGCAATAATTATTTTTCTATTGCTGAAATATATGCCGCGCGTCCAGTTGCTTTCCGAATCAAGGGCGAATCGGACGCGAAGGGCGCGAGGGCGCGCCGTGGCGGGGTGCGACACCCCGCCACGGCATCCTCAACGAGGCGCGATCTTGACCCAGACGAAGTCGAGCTTGTCGCGGACGGCGACCGTGAGGACGCCGCCTTCGATCCGCGCTTCGCCGCGACCGCCGATGACGGTCGCCTCCAGGCCGTCCGAGGGCAGGTAGTCGGCGAGGGGCAGGGAGAACACCTCGCGCGCGTCCAGCTCGCGGAAGAGAAGCGCCGTCCCCGTCGTTCCGTCGCGGGACGCCGACACGAAGCCCGTCCAGGAGAGGCCGTCCGGCGCGCTCCCGACGGGATAGACGTAACCCTGGTGGATCGCGTCGCGCTCCCGCTTCCACCGGGCGATCAGGGGCTTCCACGCCTCGACCGTCTCCGGCGAGAGGTTCTGGATCTCGAACCATCCGAGGGGCGAGGAGAACATCGCGATCGCGAAGATCGCGTCGCGCGGCCAGCGCAGGGGCGCGAGCGGGTCGCCCTCGGGATACAGCTCCGGCTTGCGCTCGGGGTTGAGGACCTCCATCCGCAGACGCGCGGGATCGACGGCGTGCGCGAGGCCCCAGAGGTTCCGCAGCGTGCGGTGCGGCCACCAGAGGCGGCCGTCGCCCTCGCGGACGTAGCGGTTCTCGACGAAGACGGGGCCGATGCGCGGGAACGCGAAGTAGCCGGGGCGCCGCCCCGCCGTGACGTCGAGGTCGACGGTGATGCGGCCGCCCGATCCGTCCATCAGCCGGTCCATCAGCATCCCCTGGCGCTCGAGCGCGAGCGGGCTGGGCGTGTCCATCGAGTCGAACTTGAAGTAGTCGATGCCGAGAGAGCGGTGGAGGGACAGGAGGAAGTCGGCGTCGCGCCGCCAGTTCGCCGCCTCGTCGGAGGAGTCCGGCCCGAACCACAGCCCGAACTTCAGGCCCTTCGCGCGCGCCTCCGCAATGAGCGGCGCGAGCCCGCCCGGGAACCGGACGGGGTCGACGTCCCAGAAACCCTCCTCCTCCCACCAGGAGCCCCAGCGCCCCTTTTCGCCCCTCGCGACGCGGACGGAATTGGCCGTGTAGCCCTTCTCCCAGCCGTCGTCGATCTGGATCACGTCCACGCCGAGCTCGGCCCCCGCCGCGATCTCGCCCCGCAGGAAGCGCTCATTGACGCACGCGTCCTGGTGCCCGTCGCCCCAGGTGTTGGAGAGGAAGAGCCCGTCGCGCCCCGCGACGTACGGGCGGAACGACCGGTGGAAGTCCGTGGCCGCGCGGACGCGACCCGCCCACCCGCCGCGATAGCCGACGCGGAAGCACCGGTAGGGACTGGAAAGGATGCGCAGCATCTGCCGGCCGGGATCCACGTGCCAGTCGGGCGAATCGTCCGCCCGCGCGTGCGGCAGCGGCGCCTGGCGGAAGAAGGCGACGCCCTCCCCGCCGAGCGAATCCTCGAGGAAGAGCGCCGGTCCGGCAACGTCGAACGGCCTCTCGCAGCGGGAGAGAAGACGCTCCTTCTCGAAGTAGAGGTCGTCGTGCCGGTCCGTGTCGTCCACCAGCTGGACCTCGACCAGCCGCGGATGCTCCCAGGCGTAGCGGAACTCGCCGCCCTCCTCCGCTCCGTACGGAAGCGCACGGACCTCGGGCACGACGGGGGCGGGCACGGAAGAAAGGCCCTTCTCTACCGGACGGTGATGACGGCTGGCTTCCCCGCCGGTTCGTCCGACGGAAGCTCGCGGACCTGGATCGCGTTGATCGGACGATAGCCGGTCCCGTTGCCCGAGAATGTTACCGCGACATCCTCCGTCGCGTCCGTGGCAGTGAAGGTTCCGATGATGGATGCGCCATACCGATACGTCGTATCGCTGCCGTTGGGACCGATGGGCCGGGGCGGCGTCCCGTTCACGGAAATCATCATGCCGGCCTCTTCGGACCGCGAGCTGAAGGAAACGATCTGGACGAGATAGTCATGTCCGCGGACCAGATTCTTGAGCCGGAGCGTCATCGCCGTTTCCGGAACGGAGGAATCCCAGTAAAGCGCGCGTTTGAGCAGCCAGCCGTAGTTCGTCCAGTCGACGTGCCCCATCCCTTCGATATGGCTCGAAAAAGAGGGGGACACGTCGATGTTCTCGGCAAGGACGTTGTCGCTTGCGCCCCGTCGGAACGAGATCCCGTTTACGGGCTGGTTCTGGTCAAGGGTCGCGTAGGCGTAAACGAGCGTGCCCTGCGTGACGAGCGAGGATTCGTCCGGCCCCATCGGCGAAACGTTCCACGGCGTGACGGGCGGAGTGCCGATGCGGAAGGCGAGGTTCGTCGACGCGGCCTTGCCCGCGTCGGTCTCGACCGTGACCGCGCACGCGTAGTCGCCGTCGGCGAGGTTCGCGATGTCGAACGAGGCCGTCGCGCCGGTCTGGTCGCGGAGCGCCACGACCGCCGGCGCGTTGGTCAGCGAATAGGAGACGTCGTAGGACGTCGCGGCCGCGCCCTGGGCGTCCGTGCCCAGAACGATTCCGCCGAGCGAGACGGTCGCCGTGGCCCCGGACACCGAAACGGACGTCGATCCGATCGCCGGATCGACGACCGATGGCGCCGCCGCCCCGAGGTCGCGGACCTGGACGGCGGCGACATAGCGCGCGGCGCCCGATCCGCCCATCTTGAACACGACATCGTGTGAAGTTCCGACCGCCCGGATGGTGCCGTAGACCGTTGCGCCGGACGATCCGTTTCCGCTTTGGATGTTGACGCGCGGCAGATCGCCGATCGTGATGTATGGATTGCCCCATCCATTGCGGGCCAGAATCTGGACGAGATACTCATGGCCGCTCGTAAGCCCCGAGAGCGTCAACCGGATTTCGGCCATGCCTTGCGAGGCGCCGAAATTCCACGCCGAGCCGAGAAGCGAGCTGCCGCCGGCGTTCGCGTTCGCTTCGGTGAAGGCCGGATCGAAGGCGATGTTCGCCCCCGAAAGGTCGGCGCCGGCCTGAAACGTCACGTCGCCGAGAGTCATTGCCGTCGATGCACCGCGATAGGCGTAGAGGGGCGTTCCGGCCGTCTGGAGCATGGTCGCGTCCGAGGCGGGCAAGGTTGCAACGGTCCATCCGGAATCCTCCGCGCCGGCGGGCGCGGCGAAGAGCGCTGCGGCGGCCGCAAGGGCGATGGCGGCGGTTTTCCTGGCGATGCGATTCATGGGACGTCTCCTTGTCCGGGATGGGGTTGTCGTCGGCCGGTTCTTCCGGGCGCCTCCGACGGAGGCCGTGGCGGTGCCGACGCCCCGTATCATACCCCCGCGCCCCCGCGGGCGAGTAGGTTCAAATCGGGCAAAAACGGGTAAAGCGCCCAGCCCTTCGCGTGGCGGGGTGCGGACCCCGCCACGGCGGCGAACGCCACAAGGGGCGGCTACTTGATCCGGTAGATGTGCCGGGAGAAGCCGTCGAAGGCGTCGGAGAAGACGCCGCCCCTCGCCTGGAGGGTGCGGTTCTCGTAGAGGACCTCGACCGTGGCGTCCTGCGGGACGTCGTCGGGGAGGCGGAACGAGACCCGGGCGTTCGGATGCGGGTTGACGCTCGCCGTGTAGATGCGGCGCTCGCTCCCGTGCCGGCGCGTGAGGCAGCGGATGTAGTTCTCGGTCTCGCTCGCGATGGCGCCGCCGCAGAGCTCGTCGGAGCAGAGGAAGTCGACGTTGTCCAGCAGCTCGCGGTTGATGTCCACGAGCGCGTCGTAGCAGCAGCGCGAGGTCGGCATGTTGACGAACCAGGAGAGGCCCGTCGCGCCGGCGGCGACGGAGCCCCAGCACTGCGCGACCTGCTCCTTGTAGGTCGGGATCCGCGGATGGAGCGAGTTTTCGCTCTCCATGAAGTACCAGCAGGGCTTGCCGGGCGCGATGGAGCGCAGGACGTCGACCTTCGAGACGACCATGTCGAGCGTGGTGCCGTCGACGGTCAGGTAGTAGTCGACCATCAGGATGTCGGTCGGGAGCCCCGCGAAGCGCCCGGAGATGCCGAGCCAGCAGTTGTTCATCTGCACGGGGTTGTAGGGGAAGAGGGCCTTCGTCCGCTTCATGAACGCCTTGCAGTCGTCGGCGTTGCGGTACTCGGGCTCGTCGAGGACGAGCCAGTTGATCACGTTCGGGCTGTCGAGCATGCCGTACATCTTCTGGCGCGACCAGTCGGTCACGGAGTTGTCCTCCCAGCGCCGGATCTCGCCCACGTCGTCGAGGGTCTGGCCCTCGCCGGTCCAGATCGTGAACTTCATGCCTTTTTGTGCCGCGTACGCGAGCGTCTTGCGGTTCATCTCGATGTCGCGGACGTTGAGGTTGTTCTGCAGGTTCAGGTACTTGAACCCGGCGTCGACGAGGATGTCGACCGGACGCGAGGTGCCGTCGTCCTGCGGCCCGTTCTCGCGGCCGATGAGGCACGGCGAGCTCATGAACACCTTCTCGCCGTCGTGGACGAGCGTGCGGGACCACTGGTTGATCTGCGTCGCGCCCTTCCTGAAGGGCAGCTTGCGGACCTCGGCCTTCCACTCGCGGCCGAGCGCGCGGACCGTGACGGCGTTGGTGCCGCAGGGCATCCCGGAGATGTCGATCGAGACCTGCTCGAAGCCGCCCTTGCCGTCCCACGCGCGGAAGTCGGCGGTCCTCTCCTCCATATAGAAGTCGTAGTGGCCGAGGAGGAGCCCCTCGGGCGGGAGCGGATAGCCGCAGAGGGCGTTCTCGGCGGGCGTGAGCGGCGCCGTGCGCTCGGGCTTGGCATGCGGGGTCGGCTTTCCGAGCGCGAAGTTCTCCGCGTCGCCGGACTTCGGCTTGTACGGCGTCGCGTAGGTCTTCGCGGGGTCGAAGCCGCCGGCCGGCGGGTCGACCATCTCGAGCTGCAGGTCGTCGAGCCAGATCGAGGCCTCGGTCGTGCGGTCGCGAAGGCCGGGGACGTCGAACCAGACGGGACTGAAGATGCCGGGCGCGGGCAGGTTGGTCGTCGTGACCTCGTAGCGCGTCCATTCGGTCGAGAGGTCCACGATCCGGGCGTTGTCGGAGAGCTTCGCCTTGAACTGGACGCCGGGCTCGGACGCCTTCGCCCAGAAGGAGAGGACCGCGCTGCGGCCCTTCTGCGTGGGCGTGTTCCAGGCGAAGAAGTCGAAGCTGCGGACGAACGGCCCGATGCGCAGCCGCAGCGACTGCTTCCCGGAGTGCCTCTCGGCCGTGTCGACCATGAAGCACTTGAGGTACTTCTCCTTGTAGTCCTCGATCGAGACCTTCGACATCTCGCAGGAGTTGCGGTTGCAGTAGTGCAGCGGCACGCCGTCGCCGTCGAACTCGAAGCCGGAGTTCGAGATCAGGTTCGGGCTGTCCTCGCCCTTGAGCGCGTAGATCGTGACGCGGCGCACCTCGAAGGGGCACTTGAAGTTCTCGATGCCGAGCGGGGCCCAGTGCGCGACGCCGTCGAAGCCGACGGTCTTCTTCGGCGTGGGCGCCGTGTAGTAGTTGCCCAGGACGCCGTTGAGGAAGAAGGCGTAGCCCATCATCGTTTCGCCGATCTTGCGGCGCTCGAAGCGGACCGTCACCGGCTCGCCCTCCTTGAAGTTGGCGATCCAGGGGTAGGCGCTGCGCGTCGGCTGGTCGGCCACCGGCTGGTAGAGGGTCACGCCGTAGCCGTCGCTGCGGACGCCGAACGTGCCGTAGTCGCCGGTCATGACCGCCCAGTGGTAGTCGCCGTCCTTCGGGTCCTTGATCTCGCTCCACGCGGGGTAGACCGCGATCTCGGCCTCGGCCGCGAACTCGTCCGGCAGCTCGCCCTTCCACTGGATGCCGTCGCCGGTGCCGCCGCTCGGGATGCGCACCGCGCCGTCCTTCACCTCGATGTCCTTCTGCGCGTGCCCGCGGAAGCTCCAGCGCTCGGCGAAGACCTTGGGCTCGGAGAAGTCGTCCTCGAAGATCGGGACCGAGAAGTCGGAGACCGGTCCGCCCGGCGCGCGGACGGCGCCGCCTTCCGTGGCGGCGTCCGCCTCGAGTTTCGGCCCCGCCTCGAGCGGCACGTCCGTCGCGCTCGCGTAGAACTTCCCCGAAACCGCCTCGTAGAGGCCGGCGACGCCGTCCTTCACGACCGGGACGAAGCGCGCGAGCGGCTTTCCGTCCCGGTAGAACTCCGCCCCGTAGAGCGCGAGGTCGTAGCAGGCGTAGGACTTCACCGACCCGTCGTCGCAGGTCATCCCGAAGAACGAGACCGGGACCTTGCCGGCCGCGGTGCGCTCGCCCTCGAGCTTCATGTCGAAACTGCCCCAGGTGACGTGACGGCCGTCGTAGACGATCGGCACGCGGGTCCCGATGACGGAGTCGTTCACCTCCTGGAGGCCGCAGTGGATCCACTTCTCGCGGCTCTTGCGGCCCAGGCTCGCGAACGTCTGGTACGTCTGGGCCTCGTGCCCGCCGAGTGCGAGCTGGAAGAGGTCGCGGAAGCCCTCCGCGTCCTGCGCGTCCTCCTGGCCGAAGAAGACCGTCGTGTTCTTCGCGTGGTCGAACTTCCCGCCGAAGATCTGGTTGAACGGGCCGTCGAACCGGACATCCATCCGGAACGTCGTCCCGGGCTGCGGCACGAGGTCGGTCTTCACGCAGCTGCCGTGCGCGGACTTGACGTATTCGACGCGGTAGTCGAAGTCCGCGGCTGACGCGGACGCGGCGGCGACGGCGAGGCAGGCCGCGACGGCGCGGGCTGCGGATTTGCTCGGGAGGGCGTTCACGGGAGGTTCCTCGTTGGAAGGGCGTTCGGGCCGGGCGGTTCCTCGCCAGGACGGCGACCGCACCGGATGGCGTCCAGTATAGCCGAACCCGCCTGGCCCGGGATAGGGGCGAATCGGGCGAATAGGAGTAAAATCAAGTCTCTTCGCTTCGCGCCCCTCGCGCGCCAGAACGCTCGCGCCGAGGCGGCGAGAGCGATCAGCAGGACTCTGCCGCCGCGCCCGGTCGCCGGGCTTGCGGGCTCACGTGGTAGCCGGCCGCCTGGGCGAGCGCGCGGTCGTCGTCGAAGTCGGCGCCGGGCGTCGTGAGGAGCGGACCGGCGATGCCGGCGTTCATGCCGACGTGGACGCACCTAGCCGCGGTCTCGTCGGTCATGTCGCGCCGGCCGCCCGCGAAGCGCAGCGGCGTGGCGGGGTTCGCGAGGCGCAGGATCGCGACGGCGTCGACCGCGCGCTCCGGGTCGGGGACGCCCCGCGCGCCGAGGGGCGTGCCCTCGATCGGGTGGAGGAAGTTCACCGGGATCGAGTCGGGGGCGACGGCGCGGATCGTAAGCGCGAACTCGACGAGCTGCTCGTCCGTCTCGCCCATCCCGACGATCCCGCCGCAGCAGATCTGCATCCCGAGGCGGCGCGCGGCGCGGAGCGTCTCGAGCTTCTGCGCCTGCGTGTGCGTGGAGCAGAGCGACGGGAAGAGCGAGGGCGCGGTCTCGAGGTTGCAGTGCAGGCGCTTGAGCCCGGCCTCCTTGAGCTTCGCCAGGTCCGCCTCGGAGACGAGCCCGAGCGAGCCGCAGAGCTCGATCCCCGACTCGCGCCGCATCGCGCGGAGGGCCTCGCAGAGCGCGTCGACGTCGGCGGGCGTCTGCGCGCGGCCGCTCGTCACGATGCCGATGCGGTCGGCGCCGTTCGCCTCGGCCTCCTTCGCGGCCTTCGCGCACGCCTCCGCGCCGATCCAGCCGTGGCACTCGCAGCCCGTCTTCCAGTGCGCGCTCTGGGCGCACCACTTGCAGTTCTCGGGGCAGCGCCCGGAGCGCGCGTTCACGATCGAGCAGAAGTCGAAGTGCTTCGGCGCGAACGCGACCGTCACGCGGTGCGCCGCCTCGCGCAGCTCCTCGCGCGGGGCGTTCTTCAGCAGGTCGACGAGCTCCTCCGCCGTGGCGGGGTCTCCGCCGGCGATCAGGCGGTCGGCAAGGGCAGATGCGGT
>CAMNDA010000392.1 GCA_946534745.1 uncultured Verrucomicrobiota bacterium
TCCTCCGAGTCCGGCGCCCGGTTCGTTCGCGACGACCTCTTCTCCGGCCCCGGCGTCCTCAACGTCAAGACCGACGACCTGATCGACCCGACGCTGATGATCCTGCGATAGCGGCTCTTCCGGCCGCGCAGCGGCCACCGATCCCCGATCCGACATGAAACGCCTCCTCCCGCTCGCTCTGCTCGTCTCCTCCCTTCCCGCCTTCGCCGCGTGGACCTACACGCCCGGCGAGGGCAGGCAGAACAACCAGCCGTATTCCGGCGTCATCTCCGACGGCAACTGGCAGATCCGCGTCTACCGGCCCGATCCGGCATCCGACGACTTCTGGCTCGGCTGCGGCGGAAGCGGGTCCGGCGCCCGCGTGGCGGGATCCGGCATGCTCGACCTCTCGACGCTCCTCGCCGACACGACCGCCGCCGGGACGCCCGTCCGCGCGGTGAACGTGGCGCCGCATTTCATGAACGGGGAGGGCGGAAATCTCACCGGCGTCGTCCTTCCCGACACGGTCACGAACATCGCCAACGTCGCCTTCAACGGCTGCAACAACGGTTCGTTCAAGACGCTCGACCTTTCGAACACGCAGGTCCGGAGCATCGGCGGCTACGCCTTCGCGTGGTGCCAGAAACTCGAGGAGGTGTGGCTCCCGGAAACGCTTGAATCCATCGGTAAATGCGCGTTCCGCACGATGCCCGGCAAGGTGACGATCCACTTCGCCGGCGACGTGCCGTATCTCGAGCCTCCATCTTCCAACGGCTACGGCAGCAGCTATTCGGTCTACACCAGCTCGACCGAATACCAGAACGTCTTCAACGGCGGAGACAACGTCCAGTGGGCCTTCTGCGTCAACGCGCAGAAATATCCGAACTGGACGCGCATCGGGAAGGCGTCCTACTACGGCGAGGAGAATCCGTTCCCGTCGAACGAGGCGAGCTGGCCGCCGTCGCAGGCCCGGGCGATCGAGGGCTACACGGCGCCGTTCGGCAACACGTGGTTCTCGCGCACGTCGGACACGTCGTCCAGCGGCCGCACCTACCTGATCCAGGAGGGGACGTGGAGCGGCGCGGCGGTCGCGCGCCCGATGTTCGGCGAGCCGGTCGTCGACGCGAGGCGCAACGCGGTCACGAACACGATTCCGCTCTACGTCGGTTCGTCGCCCTCCGTGACCGTGACCTACACGTTCGGCACCGAGACGCGCACGCTGACCGCGACGTCCGACACGAACCTCGTCTTCGGCGTCGACGGACTGCCCGACTCGACGACCTTCGCCTGGTCGGCCTCAGCGGAGGGCGCAGTCGGATGGGACCGGCTCGCGGGCTCCGCCACGACCGTCACGCCGGACATCGTCCTCGGCGAGCCCTCCTACACGATCACCAAGGACGGAAGGACGGCGACCGTCTCGGTTCCCGTGACGTCGCTCATCTCCGCGAGCGGCCTCCTGGAGTTCGTGCTGGACGGCCGCGTCGTCCTCGCGACGAACGTCGTCGCGACCGGGACCTACGACCTCGCGATGACCGACCTCGTGCAGGGCAAGACCTACGCCTTCACGATCTACGGCAGCGCGGGCGCCGACGAGGACGTGAAGACGATCTCCTTCGTCGCCGAGCGCTACAAGTGGACCTACACGCCGGGCGCGGGTTCGCGAAACGGCCAGCCCTACTCCGGGACGATCTCCGACAAGAACTGGACGATCTGCGTCTATCAGGATCCGGCCGGCCCCGCCGACGCCTTCTGGCTCGGCTGCGGCGGCAGCGGGACGCAGTCCCGCCTGGAGGGGTCGGGCGAGCTCGACCTCACGCCGGTACTTGCGGACACGACCGAGGACGGCACGCCGGTCCGGCTCGTCCGCGTGGCGCGCTACGCCTTCCAGAACCAGAAGCTCGATTCGCTCGTGCTGCCCGGCTCCGTCACGAACCTCGGTCAGGTCTGCTTCGAGAACTCGGGCGTGAAAAAGGTGGATCTGTCCCAGACCGCCGTGAAAAGCATCGAGGCCTTCGCCTTCTCCTGGACCGGCGTGAGCGAGGTCTGGCTTCCGAAGACGCTGAAATCCATCGGCGGCTTCGCGTTCCGCAACTGCGGGGAGAAGGCGGTCTTCCATTTCGCCGGCCCGCCGCCGGAGCTGGAGCTGCTCACCTCGAACGTCGGTTCGCAATACGGTCCCTACATCAAGTTCGGGACCTACCAGAACATCTGGAACAGCGGCGACAACAAGCAGCACGCGCTGTGCGTGGACAACAAGATGTTTCCCGAGTGGGAGAAGCTCGGAGAGCCGTGGACCACGACCTACTACAAGCCCGTCGTAATCGGCGCCGATTTTCCGGTGGGCGAGGCGTCGTGGATTCCCGAACCCGTCCGCTACACCGTGAGCCCGGAGTACAAGGAGCCCTTCGGCACGACGAACTACGGCCGCGCGACCGACGCCAGCGCCAACGGGCGCACCTATCTGATCTACGAGAAGCACGGCGACGCCTGCACGGTGCTCCTGCTCCGCTAGTTCCCCTCGCAAGGCGCGCGGCTCGGGAGGGCCGCGCTTGTCGCGGCCGCCGGGGAGGAGGAAGTCGTCCACAAGCTGTGGGTCGACGGCGTCTCCATGCCCCGCGGCTACTACGGCTCGAGCGAGGCGGAAGCGTCGATCGAGGCCCGCGCCCCCGGAGTCCGCGTCCGCGTCGGCGGAAATTCCTCCCGGCAAAAGATTGTTGCATTGCGGAATGCGAAAATGGTACACTACGGGCGCTGGAAGGTTCCGGCACCGCGGTCCACTTCTCCCGCTTCATACCGCACGAGTCCCATGAAACGACTGCTCCGCAACGTCCTCGTTCCCGCCGCCATCGCCCTTCTCCTCCTCGCCCCGGCCGCCGCGCGGGCCACGGTCTACCAGCCGGGCCTGTGGTTCGTTCACGACGAGACGAAGGCCGACGTCGGCGCGGGCGTCGCCGGCCGCTCGGACAAGGTGCCGTGCCCGGGCGCGTTCATGGAATACACGGCGTCCTACGCCACGAACTGGACCAACAACGGCGGCTACCACGAGAGCACCAGCTTCGGGATGTCCGGGACGAACGTCTACGACGGCATGGTCTTCACGTGGCGCCACAACACCGGCTTCGGCTACGCGGGCGAGTTCTTCGTCGAAAAAGGCCGGACCTACACGTTCGGCGAATGGCACGGAACGTTCCTGAAAATCTTGCTGGACGGCGGACAGGTCATCGACGGCGGCCCGTGGCACGCCACGCAAAACGGAACCTACACGGCCGCGGAGACCGGCTGGATTCCCTTCGAGCTCCGCGCCGGAATCGGAACGGAGGCCGGCATCGCCGGACCTCTCTACAACGACTTCGGGACGGGGTTCAACACGAACGGCGTCAGGATATCCGGGCGCGGCGACGGGACCTGGGGCCTTCCGCCCTGGCGGCGCATCCTCGATCCGGGAGACTGCTCGCTCCTGCGCTTCGCCGTGCCGGACGCGGACTACGCCGCGCTCGACTCCGTCGCGGCGTCCGGAAGCGACCTCGCGCTGTCCGTCTCGTTCTCCGGCGTGCCGTCGGCGGGGCGGCTCACGGCGTTCTGGGGCGACTCGAACGGCGGCGACCTTCCGCGGAACTGGGCGCACGCCACCGACCTCGGCGCCGTCGCCGCGGGGAGCGCGGCGTCCGTTTCCTACCCGGTTCCCGGCGCGTCCGGCGCGGCGTTCGTCGCGCTCCGCATCCAGAACACGGACTACGCGACGGGCCCCTACACGCAGTTCACGGAGGCGGCGCCCGTTCCGCGGCCGTCGCCGACGTTCGACCTGTTCTGCACGGAGATCGGCTACACGAACCTGACGTTCCGGGCCGTCGTCGCCGCCGTCGGAACGGGCGCGTCGTCGGTCCCCTCCGCCGAGGTGCAAATCGCGACGGACGGCGCCTTCGCGAACGTCGTGAAGCGCCTGCCGCTCTCGATCTCGGCGCCTGGCGCGGAGGTTCTCTCCACGTCGGGCCTCGTCTCCAACACGGTCTACTACGCCCGCGTGGCGGGGTCGAACGACGAGGGCGCCTCCGGCGTCTCGGCGACGGTCGGTCCTCTGCGGACGCTCCTGCCGACGATTTCGACCTCGACGATCGAGGCGCTCGAGCACGGGCTCGGAACGCTCAACGCGGCCGTGACCGTGACGGACTGGGGCCTCGACTCGACGGGCGCGCGGGTGCGGATCGAGGCGGCGGAGAGCCGCGGCTTCAGTCCGCTCGTCGGCGTTTCGGAGGAAGTCGACGCGACGCTCGGCGTCGCGACGAACCTGATGATCGTCGGCCTCCGGGAGGACTGGGCCTACAACCTGCGCGCCCGCATCGTGAACTCGTGGGGGTTCGTCGAGTACCGGACGCTTCCCGGCGACCAGAGGACGCGCGCCGCGCCGTTCTCCGGGACGCCGCTCGTGTGGGAGACGGAGCCGGACGGCACGCTCGCCGTCCACGAGCGGCTCGTCGACAACGAGTTCGCGGGCGAGGCGGAGCTCTTCCTCGACGGCGTCTCGAAGGGCGTCCGCGCCTTCCCGGCGAGCCCCTGCCGCATCTCCTTCGAGGGCGTCCCGATGCCGTCGTATCCGGCGAGGATTCGCGTCGTCGTGCGCGTCGTCGTCTCCTCCCGGCCCTACTCGAAGGAATGGTCCGACACCGTCGTCCCCGGTTCCGCGTCCTACCTCGAGAACAAGTGGGTCTACGATCCGTCGGCCAGGACCCTCTCGTGGACCGACTCGTACCCCTCGCTCAACGTCGTGAGCAACGTGACCGCGAAGGGAAATGCGCTGACGATCGGCAACAACCGGTTCAATTCCCTGGCCGTCAATCTCGACTTCTCCCCCGGAGTGGAAGGCGGCTGGGAGATTTCCAACATCGTGTCCGCGGCCTTCGTCGTCGAACAGAGCACGGATCCCGCCGCCGTCACGAACGTCGTGTTTCCGTCCACGCTCCGGGAAGTCGGCCGGGCCGCCTTCTCCGGCGCGAAGAACCTCCGCCGGGCGGTCTTCAACGAAGGGCTGGTCGATCTGGGGACGGACGGCAGCTCCTACGGCAACTACTGCTTCAACGGATGCACGTCGCTCGAATCGATCGGCCCGTTGCCGTCCACGCTCCGGATCGTCGGCACGCGGCTGTTCACCGGATGCACGTCGCTCACCAACGACATCGTCTGGCCGCGGGGCGTTCCCGTGGTCCCGGAGTACGCCTTCCAGAACACGTCCATCCGCTCGTTCAAGGCGGAGTACGGCGTGACGCACATGGGTCCTTACGGAACGGAAGCCCGCGTGACGAGCGGAAACAACGCCATCCGGACGATCGACCTGCCCGTCACGCTGCAGTACGTGGCCGGACGGATGTTCTCCGACACGGACCTCGCCAAGGGCTTTACCGCCAACGTCTGGTACCGCGGCTTTCCGAAGCTCGGGTGGCACGACTCCCACTGGGCGAGCATGACCTGGGGCAAGACGACGGTCACGAACTGGTTCGAATGGCATCACCGGGACGAATTCCGCGCCTTCGCGGAGACGAACCGGCAGTTCACGATCCGCCTGCCGGAAACCTACAGGGGCGAAGGCACGTGGGCGGCGAACGGAGGATACCAAATCGTCCGCTGGTGGAAGGATCCGGACCAGATGCCGCCGTCGGTGATGATCCTCCGCTAGAGCCGCCGCGGCTCGCGACGACGCTCGCCCTCCCGCCTCGCGCGGGCGGGTTGACTCCGCCACGGCGGGTGGCGTATGATTGCCCACGTCGCCCCGCGAGACGGGGTCTCAGGGCGCAAGTTCCAAGTCGCCGGTTCGACCGAGACGACCAACTCGACAGAGACGAAAGAAACGACCAACTCGACAGAGACAACCCTTTCAACCCTTTCAACCTCTTCAACCTTTTCAACCGAACCCTTCCAACCACAACCCACGGCGCTCCGATGAAGAAACTCCCGCTCCTCTTACTCGTCCTCGCCGCGACGTCCGCGCGGGCCGTCGTGCCGATGCCGGCCGGCGCGACCTACGCCAAGGGCGCCACGCTCACCGTCGTCGGCTACTCCGGGACGGCGCTCCCGAACTTCCCCGTCCTCGTGCGCCTCGAGGAGAATTCGCCCGTCGGCTTCTCCTACAACGACGTCACGAATGCGGCGGCGGCCGACAAGGGCGACATCGACCTCTGCTTCGTCAACGCCCTCGGCTCCGGGCTGCCGTTCGAGATCGACACGTGGGACACGAACGGCGAGTCGTTCGTCTGGGTCCGGCTCCCCTCGATGGCGAACGGGACGACGTTCAACGTCTGCTGGGGCTCCGAAACGCCCGGTACGAACGTCTGCAACGTCAGCCCGTGGAGCGACTACACCGGCGTCTGGCACATGAACGAAACGAACGCCGCCGTCACCACGATCTACGATTCGACCACCAACCATCTCGACGGCACGACCGTCGCGACATCCTCCTCCAAGACGGACGGCAAGGTCGGCCGCGCGCGGTTCATTACGTCGAACACGTCGAACACGGCCGGCCAGCCCTACGACTCGGGCGTGACGATCGACATGACGGACGACGCCGCGAAGCTCGGCGTCGTCGACGCCGTCATCCCCGAGTTCACGGCGTCCCTCTGGGTACGTCCGCAGAACAACGCGCAGTGGTGGTACTTCATCACCCGCAAGGCGTCGGACAAGGGCCCCGGCTGGGGGCTCCAGAACGGGTCGGAGGGCAACAACGCCTCCTTCAAGGTGTTCCGTGCCTACGGCGGGGCGGAAGACGATACGAGCTGCATGAACCTGACGGGTATCTCCGTCCTCGCGAAGCAGCAGTGGACGAAGCTGGACGCGGTCTGGATGGCCGACAAGACGTTCACGCTCTACACGAACGGCGTCCCGGCCGGAACCGGAACGCTGAAGAACCTGGCCACGAACGGCGACCAGACCAAGCTCGCGCTCGGCGGCGCGATGGGCCCGACGTCCAACAGCAAGAACGGCCGCGGCGTCTACGGCGACATGGACGAGATCCGGCTCCGCAAGGGCGCCCTCTCCGCCGACTGGCTCGCGGCGGACTACGCCACGCAGGCGGATCCGGCCTTCTTGACGAAGGGGGCGGCGGAGACGCCGGTCACGTCGCTCGGGCCCGTCGCCTCGGTCTCCGTCGCCGCGTTCTCCTACACGAACGCGACGGTGGCGGTGTCCGTCGATTCGCTCGGCGGCGCCGGCGCCGCGTCGGTCGACGTCGTGCTGCAGCTCTCTACGGACGACCTGTTCTCCGTCCTCGACCGGACCGTTTCGTATTCCGCCGCCGCGACGGGCGCCACGAACATCGTCCTCGCCGGGCTCGCGACGAACGCGACCTACTACGCGCGGGCCGTCCTGACGAACAGCATTCAGGAGGATTCCACGACGGCCGCCGTCTCCTTCACGACGCTCTCCCCCGGCGCGCCGGCGGGAACGGCGTCGTTCGACGAGCGCGGATTCACGACGTTCGCCGCGACGGGCGCCGCGACGGCGTTCGGCACGGGCGGAACGTCCGCCGCGATGCGGCTGGAGGCCTCGACGGACGGATTCGAGACCGTCGCCGCGTTCTCGCCGGAGGCCGTCGCGACGCTCGGCGAGGCCGAGTCGCTCACGATCTCCGGGCTGGCGCCCGACACGGCGTACTCGCTGCGCCTGCGCATCACGAACGACTGGGGCGTCGCGACGTTCGTCGCGCTGCCGGACGCCTCCACGCGCGACGTCCCGTTCGCGACGACCGGCCTCGGCTGGACGTTCTCGGCGGACGGTTCGACGATCGACGTCACGTTCGGCGTCTCCGGCGTCTACGACGGGGCGACCGGATCCGCGACGCTCTACTTCGATGCATCGTCCGATCCGCGGACCTCGCAGGGCGCGCAGGCGGTTTCCGCCGCCGAGACGCTCTCGTGGTCCGGCCTCGGTTTCTCAGCCGACCCGATGCACGCCAAGGTGATCCTTTCCGCGACGCTCGACGGACGGACCTACTCGGCCACCAACGCCGCGACGATCGCGGCCGGCTCCACGGCCGTGTCCGTGTCCGACATCTCCGAACACACCTCGGCCGAGACCGCCATCCGCGTCCACGCGGGCGACGTCGTGACGCTCCCGGAGCTTTCCGGGACCGCGCGCTACATCGTCGGGAACAAGCTCTTCGGCTCGCTCGAGGGCAACGTCCTCACGGCGCTCCGCCCCGGCATCCTCGGCATCCACTGCGTGGACAACGACTCGAACACCAACACGCTCGCGGTCCTCGTCCTGCCGGAGAAAATCGGGAACGGCGACATCTACATCTTCAAGGACGGCAGCGTCGGCAACAACTGGTGCTACTGGAACGAGAGCGCGAAATGGGAGAAGCTCGGCAGCGAGGAGAACGACTCCTGGCCGCACAATCCCGACGACATCGCGATCATCGCCTTCTACAAGAACACGGGCGTCCAGTTCGATTCGCGCGCCGACGACATCGAGCTCGCCGGCCTCTACGCCGGCGGCTACTGCGACAAGCAGGCGTCGGCGAGCCTGCGCTGCGTGACGAAGCAGAGCAACGTCCTTCTCACGAGCGCCGTCCGCTTCCGCCGCTCCGACGGCGAGCCCGTCCTCGTGCAACTCTGCAGCAACGCCACGGATCTCGGCAACAACCAGTTCCGGACGACGTTCACCGTCGCGGACAGCGTCCCGTTCCTCGAATACGCCTCCGACACGATCCTCTCCGGCGGCTGGGACGGCACCGACTCGCGCTTCCCGCAGGGGCGGTTCTCGATCGGCGCGAAGACGAACGCGATCCCCGAGGGCGTCACCGTGGAGCTCGTCGAGATGGATACGCAGGGCCAGAGCATGGGCTGCACGCTCTCCATCACGCGGCTCGCCGGCAAGGGGACGTTCTGGAACCGCTCCTCCGCGACGATGCGCGTCTACGGCTCGCCGCTCTTCGAGGGGCTGCTGCGCGACTCCGGCGGCTACAAGGCCGGGACGGACGACCGGACCGGGCCGACCTACGTCCGCACCGATTCGCTCACCAACGTCGCCGCGGAGGTCGTCGGCTGGGTGGGCCGCAGCGGCTCCGCCCCCGAGAGCAACTTCACCAAGGGCGTCGGCGCGCTCGTCTCCGGCTGGCCGCACTTCTATAATTCGTCCGGACCGCACGACCCGTGGTTCCCCGCGAAGGGGACGACGATGCACGGCGGACTGCTCTTCAACCGGAGCGAGAACGACTCGCGGTGGATCGCGACCGCCGCGACCAATTTCGTCGAGCAGTCGGACGGTTCGATCAAGACGAACGTCACGGTCCTCTCCACGATCCCCGACAAGCGCCTCACGGAATTCCTCGACATCGCGGACGGCTTCGTCTATCTGCGGACCTACTCCGACCACGTCAACTACCCCACGACCTGGTTCGAGGCGGACGACCTGCGACACGGAAACCGGGCGTCGCTCTACGCGGTGGACGCCCGGATCTACGGAACCGGCAATGCGACGAACACCGCCACGATCCTGCACGGCGCCTCCGCGCACGCGGTCGGCGCGGCCGGCGACCCCCTCGCCTCCAACGCCTATCCGATCGTTCCGTGGATCGCCACCCAGGTCGGCTCGAAGGCCGCCGAGGACATGGGCTTCGCGGCGTTCGACGGGGACGGCTGGCTCACGGGGGTATTCCACGAGAAATACAAGGCCCTGTCGACCTTCGGCGCGACCGACAACGCCTACGTGTTCGACGCCGGGATCGCCCTCGACGAGGACCTGGCGTGCAACTCGCTCTCCCTACACAACGACCGCCGCGACAAGCTGCTCGGCGAGGGCCGGACGCTCACGATCACGTCCGGCGGGCTCATCCTTGGCGACATCGACTGGGACTCCACCACGACGTCCGCCGCGATCGGCGCGGAGGACGGCGGCGCGGCGAACGGCGCGCTCGTTCTCGGCGACGCGGAGCATCCCGCCTACGTCTGGGCGCGCGGGAAGGTCTCCGACAGCACGAAATACGCCCCGAACGAGATCTGGGCGCCCGTAACCGCGCCGGGCGGCTTCATCTGCGCCTACACCGGCGACCTCGTCCTCGGCGGCAACCAGACGAACATCGCCGAGGAGCTCGTCGTGAACGCCGGCTCGCTGCAGCTCGGCACGGCCGCGGCGCCGTGCCGCCTCGCGAGGGACCTGCCGATCCGCGTCTACGCGAACGCGACGCTCCGGATCCCGAACGACGGCTCGACGGCGAAGAGCATCCTGCAGTTCGACGGCGCCGCAGGCTGGTTCGGAACGGTCGACCTGCCGGACGGCGTCGCCGCGCAGGTGAAGAAGGCCTACTGGCGCGACTATCCCGACACGCCGGAGTGGCAGTCGCTCGAGCGCGGGTTCTACGGGTCGAGCGAGTCCGGCGTCGAGGCGCTTGCCACGGCGACGCACCCGGCGTTCGTCCGCGATGACCTCTTCTCCGGCACCGGCACGCTGAAGGTCGTCTCCGACGAGCGCATCCAGCCGACGCTCATGATCCTGCGATAGAGTCCCCTCGGCGCACGTGGCGGGGTGCGGCCGTGCCGCGCCCCGCCACGGGCGCGTGGAGTCGGCCGTATGGCCCGCGCGATGCGCGGGCTCGACCCCC
>CAMNDA010000393.1 GCA_946534745.1 uncultured Verrucomicrobiota bacterium
GCAGGCGCGACATGTCGGTCTGCGACTCGTTGTTGAGGGCGTCGATCTTGCTCTTGACGCGCTGCGTGAAGTATTCGATCCACTTCTTCGTCTCGTTGTTGTCGAGATTGGTTCCGGTGAGATCCTTTACGCGGGCCTTGACGTCGGCGCTGAACGAGTAGGTCGAGTGGTCGTCGCCGCCGGCGTCGCTCTTCAGCGTCGCCTGCGCCGCGGAGAGCTCGGAGAGGGCCTTGCCGAGGATTTCCAGGTCCTTGTTGCGGGCGCGGATGCGGGTCGTGAGGGGCGCGACCTCCCCCTCGACCGTGACGGCGCGCCGTTCGCTCACCTTGATCATCAGGTCCTGGAAGTCGACCTGCTTGCCGTCGATCTTGTATTCGTAGGCGTTGACGCCCCAGAGGGCGGTGAGGTCCTGAGCGACCTGGACGTTGTCGATGGTGGGCATTTCGGGTTCCTCCTAGACGATGTTTCCGATGGTCGAGGACGCCGCGTCGTTGGCCTTGCGGACGATGCGGGCGGCGGCGGAGAAGGCGTTGTCGCGCTTGGAGATGAGGCCCTGGAGCGAGACCATGTCCTGCTGCAGGTTGTTGTTCTCCACGTCCATGGCGTACTGGATCTCGTTCTGGCCCTTCATGAGGTTGGCGCGGGTCATGTCCGCCGTGTTCACCTTGAAGACGAGCGTGATGCCGTATTTGAGCGCCGTCCCGTTGACCCAGGCCCCGTTGTCGACGGTGGCCGAGTCGCCGGGCTCGGCGTCCTTGACCCGGAGCTTGGCGTAGGCCTTGGCGAGCTCGGCCATCACCTGGCCGAGCTCCTCGACCTTGCGGGCCCGGGTCTTGACGATCTCGGAGCTGGCCGAGGCGGCCGCCTCGATGGCCGTGGACTGCTTGAACGCGGCGACGGTGAGCGCGGCGGAGTAGTCCTTGCCCGCGTCGCCATCCACGGTGTAGGACACCTGCGGGACGCCGTAGACGGAGGCGCCCGGAATGACGTTGGTTTCGATGAGTGGCATGGGAGGGGAAACGGGTGTGAAAGACTACCTGAACGGGGCGGGAATGGGCGCATTCTAGCTCACGCGGGCGCGCTGTGCAAGAAAAAACGTGCGGGCTCGCGCACGCGTAGTGTTCGCGCCGGAGCCGGGCTCTGGTGTCGTGTCTGGCGACAATCCGAGGTCGGGCGGAGACGGACGGACTCTACCCCGTTCGTCTTCGCGGGACGATGCTCCTTCTTCGCGCCCGTGACAACGCCTCGGCGAAGCCTTTCGCCGTCCTTGCGGCGGGCGAGGAGAGCCGCCGCCGCGCGGCGGCGTGGCTCGCGCGCATCGCCTCGCGGATCGCCGGGGCGAACGCCTCGGCGGGAAAGTCCTTCTCGAGCAGTCGCGTGGCGGGGTGCGGGTCGCGCAGGCCGTGGACCTTGCGGAACTCGTCCGCGAGCCGCCGGTAGCCCATCAGCGAGGCGTAGTGCCGGAGGAGCGCCGGGCAGCGCTCGGCGATCCAGCCGCGCACGCCGGCGTTGCGCCCGACAATCTCGCCGCTCGGGTCGCGCACGAGCGAGCTGTCGACCGCCGCCTCGATGTCGAGCATCATCGACCCGAGCCGGAGCTTTTCCTCCACGGGGCCGCGACCCTTCGCCTTTTCGTACTGGGCGAGGAGCGCCTCGGGCGTGGGGGGAGGGCTCGAAGACCGCTCGCAGAGCCGCCGGATCGGCGCTCCTCCGCCGGCGCGGCGCTCCGCGGGGGAGGGCGGCGGGTTCCTTCCGAGCCGCACCGCCTCGGCAAACTTCTGCGCCCATTCGCGCCACATCGCCAGCCGCTTCTCGCGCCGGCGCCGGCGCGACGCCCGCGCCTTCGGCGAGGCCCACGGCGTCCCGGTCCAGCGCAGGTTTCGGCTTCGGCGGAATCCGCCCGGGAAAGGCCCGTTTTCGCCTAGATTCTCCTTCCAGCAACGCGACGCCTTCGCCCGCCGTCGCGCGTTCTGCATCGCGAGGCGGAAGGGGCTCCGCCCGGTCTCGCGCTCGAAGTCGGCGTCGATGCGGCGCAGTTCGGCGACGTAGTCCTTGAAGACGCGGTTGTAGTTCGCCGCCCAGTGGGCGGAATCGTCCTTCAGGGCGGCGATTCCCGCCTCGAACCGCCTATGGGCCTCCTCGCGGCGGCGTTCGCAGCCGTAGTAGCCCTTCCGCGTGAGGATCTGGTATCGGCGATGCAGCTCCTCGGCGCACGCGAGGCAGACGAGGGCCGCGATTCCACCACCCAAGGCGAGCAGGCCGGCCGTCCCCGCGCACGCCATCAGGAGAAGGGCGGTGGCGGTCTCGTCGTACTCCTCTTCGGGGCTCGTGGGGCTGCCGAGCCCTCCGGGGCCGAAGAGAGCGGGCTGGTAGAAGAGGGGCATGTCAGGAGCGTGGAAGCGTGGAGGCGGAAGGGGCGGAAAGTCGAAAAGGGAGTTGACGCGGTGTGGGCGCCGGGCCGGATGCTCGGTGGAGACTCGACTTCGCCGCCGCAAGAACGCCGCCGATTCTACGCCCCGCCCCTCCGCCGGTCAAGTGAAATTTAAATACGGTCGGAGAGTCCGTAAATATTCAATTTTCTGCG
>CAMNDA010000394.1 GCA_946534745.1 uncultured Verrucomicrobiota bacterium
GTAGACGCCGAGGACGATGTCCTGCGTCGGGGTCTTGATGGACTTGCCGGACGCCGGGGAGAAGATGGCGTTGGCGGAGAGCATCAGGAGTCGCGACTCCATCTGGGCCTCGACCGAGAGCGGGACGTGGACGGCCATCTGGTCGCCGTCGAAGTCGGCGTTGAACGGCGTGCAGGTGAGGGGGTGCAGGCGGATGGCCTTGTCCTCGACGAGCACGGGCTCGAAGCTCTGGATCGAGAGGCGGTGCAGCGTGGGCGCGCGGTTGAGCATGACCGTCTTGCCCTTGGTGACCTCCTCCAGCACGTCCCACACGTGCGGGTCGCGGCGCTCGATGAGCTTCTTGGCGGAGCGGACGGTGTGGGCGAGGTTCTTCTCCTTCATCCGGCGGATGATGAACGGCTCGAAGAGCGTGAGCGCCATCTCCTTCGGGAGGCCGCACTGCCAGAGCTTGAGCTCGGGGCCGCAGACGATGACGGAGCGGCCGGAGTAGTCGACGCGCTTGCCCAGGAGGTTCTGGCGGAAGCGGCCGGTCTTGCCCTTGAGCATGTCGGAGATGGACTTGAGGGCGCGCCCGCCGGTCTGGCTCGTGACGGCGCGGCCGTGGCGGCCGTTGTCGAACACGGCGTCGACGGCCTCCTGGAGCATGCGCTTCTCGTTGCGGACGATGACCTCGGGCGTCTTGAGCTGCAGCAGGCCGCGGAGGCGGCCGTTGCGGTTGATGACGCGGCGGTAGAGGTCGTTGAGGTCGGAGGTCGCGAAGCGGCCGCCCTCGAGCTGGACGAGCGGGCGCAGCTCCGGCGGGATGACCGGGAGCACGGTGAGGATCATGTGCTCGGGCTTGGTGCCGGAGGTGCGGAAGCCCTCGCAGACCTTGAGGCGCTTGGCGAGCTTCTTGTTGGCCTGCTTGCTCTTGGTGGCCTCGATCTGCTCCTCCAGCTCGCCCTTGATCTTCTCCAGGTCGAGGCGCTGGAGCAGCTTCTGGATGCCGGCGGCGCCCATCTGGGCCTCGAACTCGTCGCCGAACACGGCGCGGTAGCGCTGGTACTCGGCCTCGGTGAGGATCTGGTTGACCTTGAGCGGCGGGAGCTGGCTCGCGGCGGGGTTGAAGCCGCCGGAGAACGCCAGCGCGCCCTCGAGGTCGCCCGGGTCGGTGACGATGTAGTCCTCGTAGTAGAGGACGCGCTCGAGCGCCTTGACGGGGACGTCGAGGATCGTGCCGAGGCGGGAGGGCTGGCAGTTGAAGAACCAGATGTGCGAGACCGGGACCGCCAGCTCGATGTGCCCCATGCGCTCGCGGCGCACGCGGGCGATCGTCACCTCGACGCCGCAGCGGTCGCAGACGATGCCCTTGTGCTTCACCTTGCGGTACTTGCCGCAGGCGCACTCCCAGTCGCGCGTCGGGCCGAAGATGCGCTCGCAGAAGAGGCCGTCGCGCTCCGGACGGTAGGTGCGGTAGTTGATGGTCTCGGCGTTCTTCACCTCGCCGTGGCTCCACGAGCGGATGGTCTCGGGGGAGGCGAGCGTGAGGCGGACGTCGTCGTAGGAATCGACGGAGACGTTCTCGTCGAAGATTTCCTTCATGGCGTAGTTCATGTCGTGTGTCTCCTTGGCCTGTCCTTAGTTGTTCTCGAGCGCCGCGGCGACGGCGGCGCGCTCCTTCTCGCCCTCGAGGCGCATGTCGAGGCAGAGGCCCTTGAGCTCGCTGATGAGCACCTTGAAGGTCTCCGGCATGCCGGCGTTGAGGGAGTTCTGGCCCTTGACGATGGACTCGTAGATGCGCGTGCGCCCGGCGACGTCGTCGGACTTGACGGTGAGCATCTCCTGCAGCGCGTAGGCCACGCCGTAGGCCTCGAGCGCCCACACCTCCATTTCGCCCATGCGCTGGCCGCCGGCCTGCGCCTTGCCGCCGAGCGGCTGCTGGGTGACGAGGGAGTAGGGCCCGACGGAGCGGGCGTGGATCTTGTCGGTCACCAGGTGGTGGAGCTTGAGCATGTAGGTCACGCCCACCATCACGCGCTGGTCGAAGCGCTCGCCGGTGCGGCCGTCGTAGAGCACGGACTTGCCGTCCTCCTTGATCCAGCCGAAGTCCTCCTTCTTCGAGGCGTCGCCGAGCATCCGGTGGATCTCGTCCTCGTGGATGCCGTCGAACACCGGCGTCGCGGCGTGGATGCCGAGCGCGCGGCAGGCGGCCCCGAGGTGCGTCTCGAACACCTGGCCGAGGTTCATTCGGGAGGGGACGCCCATCGGGTTGAGGACGATGTCGACCGGCTGGCCGTTCGGGAGGAACGGCATCTCGCAGTCCTTCTGGATGCGGGCGACGACGCCCTTGTTGCCGTGGCGGCCGGAGAGCTTGTCGCCGACGCTGAGGGTCTTCTTCTCGGCCAGGTACACCTTGACGAAGCGGACGGCGCCGTTCGTGGCCTCGCCGCGCTCGAGGTCGTCGAGGTCGCGCTTGCGGCGGTCCTCGGCGTCGACGAACTTGCGGCGGGACTTCTCGAGGATCTGCGCGAGCTGGTCGCCGACGGGAGACTTGTCGGCGCGGACGTCGTCGCGCGCGGCGACGACCTTCTTGAGCATCGCCTGCGTGATCTTGCGGTTGGCGGGGATGAGGATCGAGCCGTCCGCGCCGGCCTCGACGTCGAACGGGATCTTGGAGCCGAGCAGCGCGTTGGAGAGCTCGCCGAGGAGCTCCTTCTCGAGATTCTTGACGGCGGCGGCGTGCTCCTTCTCGATCTCCTTGAGCGTCTTGGGCTTGGCGGGCTTCTCGGACTGCGCGAAGGCGCCGAATCCGCCGGAGGCCCTGTGGCCGCGCGGGGCGTCCTCGCCGCTGGAGACCTTGACATCCATCACGATGCCGAAGGTGCCGGGCTGGACCTTGAGCGAGGTGTCGCGCACCTCGGCGGCCTTCTCGCCGAAGATCGCGCGCAGGAGGCGCTCCTCGGGGAGCGGCTCGGAGTCCGCGGCCTTCGGGGTGACCTTGCCGACGAGGATGTCGCCGGGCTTCACCTCGGCGCCGACGCGGATCACGCCGCGGTCGTCGAGGTTGCGGAGGGCGTCCTCGCCGACGTTCGGGATGTCGCGCGTGATCTCCTCGGGGCCGAGCTTCGTGTCGCGGGCCTGGCACTCGAACTCGACGATGTGCAGCGAGGTGAACGTGTCGTCGCGCAGGCAGCGCTCGGAGATGAGGATCGCGTCCTCGAAGTTGTAGCCGCACCAGGGCATGTAGGCGACGAGCAGGTTCTTGCCGATCGCGAGCTCGCCCTGGTCGGTGGCGGGGCCGTCCGCGAGGACGTCGCCCTTCTTCACCTTCTGCCCCTCGGAGACGACGGGCCACTGGTTGAAGCAGGTGCTGGCGTTGGTGCGGCGGAACTTCTGGAGCTTGTAGCAGCGGCCGGCGGCCTTGCCGGTCGCGCCCTTGGCGGGCTTCTTCCCGTCGGGCGTGACGAGCACGTGCGTCGCGTCGACCTCGGCGACGACGCCGGGCTCGTCGGCGACCACGATGACGCGGGAGTCGCGCGCGGCGGCGCCCTCGAGGCCGGTGGCCACGTAGGGGCGCTCCGTGCGCAGCAGCGGCACCGCCTGGCGCATCATGTTGGCGCCCATCAGCGCGCGGTTCGCGTCGTCGTGCTCGAGGAACGGGATGAGGCCGGCGGCGATGGAGATCACCTGCATCGGGCTCACGTCCATGAACTGGACGCGGCGGTTGGGCGCCTCCTGGAACTCGCCGTGGTAGCGGACGCGGATCGTCGGGTCGATGAAGTGGTTCTTCGCGTCGAGGCGGGCGTTGGCCTGCGCGATGACGAACTTCTCCTCCTGGTCGGCGGACATGTAGACGACCTCGTCCGTGACGTGCGGGGTGCCGTCCTTCTCGTGCTCGACCTTGCGGTAGGGCGTCTCGATGAAGCCGTACTGGTTGATCTTGGCGTAGATGCCGAGCGAGGAGATGAGGCCGATGTT
>CAMNDA010000395.1 GCA_946534745.1 uncultured Verrucomicrobiota bacterium
GGCATGGCTAGGATTTCGGGAGCGTGAGCACGAATTCGGCGCCGCCGCCGGGGCGGGGGCGATAGGTCAGGTCGCCGCCCATCCCGCGCGCGAGGCCGCGGGCGAGGGAGAGCCCGATGCCGCTGCCGTTCGCGCGGCGCGCGAGGGAGTCGTCGGCGCGGAAGAAGCGCTCGAAGACCTTCTCCTCGAGGCCGGGCGGGACGCCCGGGCCGCGGTCGGCGACGACGAGCTCGACGGCGTCGCGGTGGGGCGAGCTCTCCGAGCGAGCCGTTCCGGCGGCGCGCACCGAGACCTCCGGCGGCGCGCCGGGGGCGTACTTGGCGGCGTTGTCGAGGAGGTTGGAGAGGATCCGGCGGAGGGCGTCGGGATCGGCGAGCGCGGCGAGGCCGCGCTCGCAATGCTGAATGCTGAATGCCGAATGCTGAATGGTTGCGCCGCCGTTCGGCATTCTGCCTTCATCATTCAGCATTTCCTCGAGCAGCGCGGCGAGGTCGACGCGCTGGAGATCGAAGCGCCGGCGGCCGCGCTCGAGGCGGCCGAAGTCGAGGAGGTTGGAGACGAGGCGGTCGAGGCGGTCGGATTCGGCGAGGATGGAGCGCACCGCCTTGTCGCGGCGGGGGCCGTCGGGAAGGCGGCCCTCGGCGAGCAGCTCGGCGCTGAGGCGGATGCCGGAGAGCGGCGTCTTGAGCTCGTGCGAGACGTTGTCGACGAAGTCCGTCTTGCGGAGGGCGTCGAGCCGTTCGCGCCGCGCGGCGCGTAGGAGCGCGAGGCCGCCGCCGGCGAGGCAGAGCAGGACGAGCGCGAGTAGCGTGGCGCCGAGGGCCCGCCGGGTGGCGGGGGCGTCGAGGAGTCCGTCGAGGACGGATCCCGGCATCCAGTCGTAGAAAGGAAGGGATTGCGCCGTGGAACGGATGCGAAGCCGCCAGCGCGGGAAGAACGGGGCCAACGGCGTTTCGACGGCGGGGTCGAGGTCGGACGCTTCGGCGAGCTCGTAGCGGGAGGAAACGAGGATCGTGCCGGATTCGTCGAGGATTTCGCCGCCCTCGTGGGGCATGGCGGTCCGCTCCGAGCGCAGGAAGGTCTTCCGGACGCCGATGCCGGCGAGGATGTCCTGCCGGTACTGGCTCGTCATCGAGAGGAGGCACATGGTCTCGAGCTCGAAGCCGGCGATCTCGTCCGGGGCGACGCGCACCCACGCGAGCAGGTCCGATCGGTCGCCCGACGCCCACGGGCGGAAGCCGCGGGACGGAGCGGTGTCCGCGGCCGCGCCGGCGGCCGATGGGACCGCCGCCTGGGCCCGGGCGGCGGCGGGCGGCGTCCACGGGACAGATCCGGCGAAGAGGGGCTCATAGCGGTTGAGGAAGCGGCGCTCCTCCTCGGTGCAGCCGATGCGGCGCGGCCAGATGCAGCCCTCGCCCTCGCGCCAGAGGAACGCGGCGCGAACGGCGGGCTCGTTGCGCGCAAGGTCGCGCAGGACGGCGAGGCGCCCGTCGGAATCGGGCGCGGCGGCGAGGCGGTCGAGGAAGGGGTCGAGCAGGAACCGGACGAACTCGTGGAACTTTTCCGCGTTGCGCTCCGCCACGAGGCGGCGGTAGTCGGCGACGATCGCGGCGCGGTTGCGCGCGTCGATGGCCAGCAGCCGCATTCCGCCCCACGCGACGGCGAGCGTCGGCAGGACGATGGCGAGCAGGTAGATGCGGAGGTAGCGCTTCACGGGCGTGGCGGGGTCAGGGGGACGGGGGAAGCGTGGCGGTCGCGGCGTCCTTCACGCGGGCGAGGACGTCGCGCGCGGTGCCGATGCCGAAGCGGTCGGCGACGGCGAGCAGGTCCGCGTCGGTGATGCCGGAATGCTTCCCGTTCACAGAGGTCGGGTGGAAGCCGCCGTGGGCGCTCGGCGATTTTGAGGCGCCGCGCGCAGGCGCATCCGGCCGCGCCGCGCGATTTCGAGCGGGCTCGTCTCGGACGCCGGGGCGAGCGAGTCGATCCAGCCCACCGCCCCAAGCGTCCGGCACACCGATACGAGCGAATGCACGGACGCGCCCCGTCCGGATTCGAGGTTCTTCACCGCGTTGAGCGAAACACCGCTGCGAGCCGCCAGCGTCTGCTGCGAGAGGTTCTCCCGAAGGCGCCGAGCCTTCAGGTTTTCGCCGATGCGCTCCATCCATTCCTCGCAAGTCAGGAAAATCATTTCTGTCCTTTTTCGGTCCGTTGTTTGCCAATATCCTAGCAAACGGCCTTGAAAAAGTCCATTACGATTTTCACAATGAGAACTGCCCCCTCGCGGACGGCGTCCGCGAACAGAGGATCACTCCGCGGGCGAGCGCAGGCTCTGCAGCTGGACGTCAATCGACCGGAGGACCTCGCCGTCGAAGGAGGCGTCCTCCTCGGCCGCTGCGCTCTCGGCGGCCTTGCGCAGGAAGTCGCTCCGCTTGCGGTCGAGCTCGAGCAGCTGCGCGTTGAGCGCCTTGCGCCGGGCGACGGCCTCGTCGAGCTTGGCCTGCCGCTCCTCCGGCGAAAGGCCCTGCAGCTCCTCCGGCAGGTCCTTCGCGTCCAGCGTGGCCAGCAGCTCCGGCGCGGCGGTGAGGTCCAGCCCGTCGACCGGGGCGGCGAGCGAGCTTTCCCCCCCCCTCGCGCGGGCCTTGGCCTTCACCGCATTGCGCGCCCCCGCGACGAACGCGGAGGAGTCCGCGTTCACCTCGACCAGCCTCCGCAGGGATGACTGGACCTCCTTGCGTCCGTAGGGCAGCACGGTCCCGCCGAGCTCGGCGTTGAGCTTCTGGATCTCCGCGTCGAACGGCGTCTCGACCATCTTCATGCTCCCGCTCTGTCCGATCTGCGTGAAGCCGCCGCCCGTCCGCTCCGCGATCTCCTTCCAGATCGGCGTCGTCTCGCCATGGCCGCCGCACTGCACCGTGCTCACGACGATGTTCCTGTTGGTCGCGAGCGCGCAGCTCTCCGGATACTTGACGTCGTCCGGATAGTCCATGTGCGGCGGACAGTCGCCCACGAGGAAGATCGTCTTGAGGACGCGGGGCGAATCGCTCCACCGGATCTCGGAGACGGCCTCGTGGAGCGCCTGGTTGACCGATTCGGGCGTATCGCCGCCGCCGCCGGCGCGGAAGCCCTGGAGATCCGCGTAGACCTGGTCGAGGTTGTTCGTGAGCGGATAGAGGCGCGTCACGTAGTCGTCGCCTCGGTCGCGGTAGGGGACGAGTCCGATCCGCACCTCGCCGCCGGTGCGCTCCATGATGCCGCCGGCGATGGACCAGATCTTCTGCTTGGCGCCCTCGAT
>CAMNDA010000396.1 GCA_946534745.1 uncultured Verrucomicrobiota bacterium
TGGAGGTTGAGGCGGTGGGTGCCGGGGACGAGGGAGAGGGCCTTCTCGATGTCGGCCATCAGCTCCTTCGGCGTACGGGCGCGGCCGGGGTAGTTGCCGGTCGTCTGGATGCCGCCGGAGAGCGCGCCGTCGTGGTCGAAGCCGACGACGTCGTCGCCCTGCCAGCAGTGCATGGAGACGTGGAACCGGCCGAGGGTCTTGAGGGCGGCCTCGACGTCGACGCCGAGATTCTTGTAGAGGGCCTTCGCGGAGGCGAAGCGGGGGGAGGCGGGCATGGCGTGTTGTTCCTTGTATGGGAGATCGTTTCGCGGCCGCCCATTCTACGGCAAACGGCGGCCGCAATCAACCGGAAAGAGCGGCGGGCGGCGTCAGCGCGCGACGCGGACCGCGGCGCCGTCGGCGAGGCGGTGGAGGCCGTCGACGACGATCTCGTCGTCGTCGGCGACGCCGGAGACGATCTCCACGACGTCGTCGTGGCGGAGTCCGACCGCGACGTCGGACAGGACGGCGCGGCCGTCCTTCACCTTGTAGACGCAGCGGCGGTCGCGGATGCGGAGGACGGCCTCGAACGGAACGACGAGCACGTCCGCGCGCTCGTCGAGCGCAAAGGCTCCGGTGGCGTACATCCCGGGGCGGAACCGGCCGTCCGGGTTCGGCAGGAGCGCGCGGACCGTGACGGTTCGCGTGGCGGGGTCGGCCGAGGGGTACGCCTCCTCGACGACGAGGTCGGCGGGGTCGTCCGGGTAGGCGTCCACCGTCACGCGGACCTTCGTCTCGCCGGGCCGGAGGAGCGGCAGCGCCGTCGTCGGCACCTCGAAGAGCGCGCGGAGCGGGTCGGTCGCGACGACCGTGTAGATCTCGCTCGCGGCGGAGACCATCGCGCCGGGGTGGAGGCGCCGGGCGGCGACGGCGCCGTCCATCGGCGCGCGCACGACGCACTCCTCCAGGTCCAGCTCCGCCTTCGCGAGGCCGCCCTCGGCCTGCGCGAGCGAGGCGGCGGTGCGGTCGCGCGCGAAGCGGGCGACGTCGCACTCGCGCTCGGAGACGGCGTCCGACGCGCGGAGCTTCTCCGTGCGCTCGAACTCGAGCGCGGCGTCCTCCGCCAGCGCGCGCGCCGCCTCGGCGGCGGCCTTCGCGGCGTCGCGCGCGATGCGGTACTCGCGGTCGTCGAGGCGGGCGACGGCGTCGCCCTTCCGCACGCGCGTGCCCTCGACGACGGGCGTGCCGTCGTCAAGGGCGGTCGAGACGAGGCGCCCCGGGACCTTCGCGCAGAGCGCGACCTCGGCGGGGGCGGCGAGCGAGCCGGTCTTCACGAGCGTCTGCGCGATCGTGCGGCGTTCGGGCCTCGCCGTGCGCACGGCGAAGACCTTCTCCGCCGTCTCCTGCGCGGCGGCGGCCGCCGCGACGAGCGCGACGGCCAGCGCCGGAACCAGTGCAAGTCGTTTCATGCGGCGGAGTCTACCACACCTCCGCCCCGCGGCGCCACCGCGGACTTCGCGGCCCGGGGCGGCGCGCTACCCCTCGATGCCGAGGCAGACCGGCGCGGCGCCCGAGACGGGCGAGGCGGCGATCTCGGCGAGCGCGGCGTCCATGTCCGCGCGCTTCGCCTCGTGCGTGAGGACGATGACGCGCGCAAAGCCGTCCGCCGACGCGCCGCGCTGCACGGCCGCGGAGATCGAGACGCCGTGCTTCGAGAAGGCGCCCGTCGCGGACGCGAGCGAGCCGGGGGCGTCCTTGAGCGAGAGGCGCGCGTAGAAGCGCGAAACGCACTCGCCGAGCGGCTTCACGCGGATCTCGCGCGAGGCCTTCGGGACGGCGACCGCGCGGTGCGTGCCGGCGGCGAGGTTGCGCGCGGCCTCGGCCACGTCGCCGATCACGGTCGCGGCCGTCGGGAGGCGGCCGGCGCCGCGGCCGTAGTAGAGAGTCCAGTCGTCGAGGTCGCTCTTCACCATCGCGGCGTTGAAGACGCCCGAGACGGAGCCGAGCATGCCGTCGGCCGGGACGAGCGTCGGCGCCACCCTCAGCTCGAGGCCGTCGGGCGCGTCCTTGACGATGGCGAGCAGCTTGATGCGGTAGCCGAGCTCGCGCGCCTGGGCGATGTCCTCGGCCGAGACGACGCCGCGGATGCCCTGGACCGGGAGCGCGTGGACGTCCGGCGCGAAGCCGTGCGCCAGCGCCGCGAGGATCGCGGCCTTGTGGAGCGTGTCGAAGCCGTCGACGTCGAGCGTCGGGTCCGCCTCGGCGAAGCCGAGCCGCTGCGCGTCGGCGAGGACCTCGTCGAACGAGCGCCCCTCCCTCTCCATCGCGGTGAGGATGTAGTTGCAGGTGCCGTTGAGGATGCCGTAGATCGTCTCGATCCGGGTGCCGACGAGGCCGTCGCGCACCGAGCGGATGATCGGGATGCCGCCGCCGACGGACGCGCCGAAGAAGAGGTCGACGCCCTTCTCCGCGGCGAGCGCGAAGAGCTCCGCGCCGGCCTCGGCGAGGAGCTTCTTGTTGGCGGTCACGACGGGCTTGCCCGCCTCGAGCGCCTCCCGCACGAACTTCTTCGCGACGCCGGTGCCGCCGATGAGCTCGACGACGACGTCCACCGCCGGGTCGCGGATCGCGGCGGAGGCGTCGGGGCCGAGGACGCCCTCCGGGAGCGCCACGCCGCGGTCGGTCGTCGTGTCGAGGTCGGCGACGCGCCGCAGCTCGATGTCGAGCCCGGTGCGCTCGCGCAGGACCGCGCGGTTCTCGAGCAGGCCCTTGGCGACGCCCGCGCCGACGGTTCCGAATCCCAGGATGGCGACTCCGATCGTTTTCATGCTTCTTCTCCCGTTTCGTGCGTGGAAGGGCGCGGATTATAGCGCACACCGCCGAGCCGCGCAACGCGTCGCGCCGGGCCGCTACCGCTTGGCGCGGCGGAAGTCGAGGAGGTGCCCGACGACGCGAAGGCCGGCCTTCGCGAGGAACGCGACGTCGGCGAAGGAGCGGATCGACCGGATCTGCCGCCACACGAAGCGCGGCGTGAGGAACGACTCGTAGAGCCCGCGCACGAGCGCGCGAAGCTCGTCGTCCGGGATCGGGCACCGCATGATGGGCTCGCGCATGTCGTAGCGGTCCCAGTCCTCGGTGCGCAGCCACCCCTTCTCGCGGCATTCGCGGAAGAGCGGCGTGCCGGGGTAGGGGATGACGATCGTGCCCTGCAGCGTGTCGATCCACCCGCGGTCGAAGAGCGAGCGCGTGAGCGCGATCGTGCGTTTCGCGTCCTCCGCCGTCTCCCACGGATAGCCGATCATGCACGTCACGTGCGGGCGCAGCCCCGCCTCGTGCGCGAGGCGCATCGACTCCTCGACGTTCTTCGCGAGCGGGCACTTGTTGATGCGCGCGAGCGTGTCGTGCTGCGCGCTCTCGAGCCCGAAGAGGACGAACTTGAAGCCGGCCTTCGCCATGAGCCCGTAGAGCTCCGCGTCGAGCGCGCCGGGGATCATGTTGCAGCCGAGCGTGACCCTTTTGTTCAGCCCGCGCGAGACCATCCCCTCGCAGAACTCGCGCAGCCACGCGCCGGCGGGGAAGCAGCCGGAGTCGTCGAAGATCTCCTTCACGCCGTAGCGCTCGAC
>CAMNDA010000397.1 GCA_946534745.1 uncultured Verrucomicrobiota bacterium
CGGCCGCCGCGGCGTCCTCCGCCGGCGGCGGCAGGCGCCCGCGCGCCGCGCGGGCGCACGTCCACGCGATGCCGAAGAGCATGCCCGCGACGAGCACGTGCGCCGGGTTCGCGCCGAAGCCCTCCATCGCCGTGACGCCGAGCGCGAGCGCGACCCAGGCGTAGGCGCCGCGCATCGTGCGGCGCCACGACGCGACGAGCGTCGAGGCGACGACGCCCGCGAGGGCGCTGCGCAGCCCGAGGAAGGCCCCCTGCAGGACGGGCGAGCCCATCGGGAGCCACGCGTACCCGTGCGCGACGGCGAGGATGATGCAGAAGGACGGCAGCGCCACGGCGGCGAGCGCCGTCGCGGCGCCCGCGAGGCCGAAGAGCTTGAGCCCGACGTAGATCGCGCTGTTCCCGGCGATGAGGCCCGGGATCATCTGGAAGACGGGGAGCCGGTCGACGAGCTCGCCCTCGCGCAGCCAGCGCAGCCGGCGGCCGAAGGTCTCGTCCGCCACGGCGATGATCGCGTAGCCGCCGCCCACGACGAACGCCGCGATCCGGAGATACTCCCAGAAGAGCCGCGCGAGCGTCGGCTTCCGCGGCGCCGTGGCGGGGTCTCTCGTGGCGGGGTCGTCCGGCATGGCGCGGGATTCTACCCCAACCGCATCGAGCGTGCAACGCGGGCGGGGATGTGGTATCATCCGCGCGCATGAACGACAACGCCCGCTTCCTCGTCACCACCGCCCTCCCCGACCGCGTCGGGATCCTGCGCGACGTCACCGGCGCGCTCTACGCGCTCGGCGCCAACTTCACCGACCTGCGCCAGACGGTCGTCGGCGGCATCTTCACGCTCTCCGCCATCGCCGAGTTCGAGGCGCCCGCCGACCCCGCCGCGCTCGCGGCCGCCGTCCGCGCCGCCCTGCCCGAGAAGGACGCCTGCGTCGACGTCCGCGCGTGCGCCGCGCCCGCCTCGCACGTCGCGATGCGCATCGAGCGGACCTCCGCCCCGCACGCCGCCGGCGAGCGCTACGTCGTCTCCGTCACCGGCCCCGACTCGCCCGGCCGCATCCACCGCATCGCGAAGGTCTTCGCCGCGCACGGCGCGAACGTCGAGGACTGGCGCCACGACCTCTCCGACCCCGTCCGCACGCTCACGATCGGCGTCGTCACGATCCCGCCCGCCGCCGACCTCGCGGCCCTCCGCACCGCGCTCGACGCCGAGCTCGCGCCCCTCGGCCTCTCGACGAGCCTCCTGCACGAGAACATCTTCCGCGCCACCAACGAGGTCGGCCCGATCCGCACGCTCCTCGGGGACGGCTCCGCCGTCTCGCGCAACTCGCCCCCCTCCACTCCGTCATGAACACGGCCTTTCCCATCTCCGCGTCGCTCTTTCCGGCGAAGGTCCGGCACGCCGTAGACGAATACTGGCACGGGCGCGTCTCGCAGGCGAGCCGCCAGCAGCGCCGCGGCGTCCGTGACGTCGGCTCGCGCTCCGAGGTGACCGGAGGCGGCCAGCTCGACGCGTTCGGCAACATCCTCCAGGAAATCGCCTGGGGCGCCGGATACGAGTCCGGCGAGGTCGCCTTCCGCCCCGCGCTCTACCTTCCCGGATTCTACCGGCCCCAGAAACGCTGGGACCTGGTCGTTTCCCGCAAGGGGCGCGTCGTCGCCGCGGTCGAGCTCAAGTCGCAGGCCGGCAGCTTCAAGAACAACTTCAACAACCGCGCCGAGGAGAGCCTCGGGCTCGCCCGCGACTTCTGGGTGGCCTACCGCGAGAATGCGTTCGGCCCCGGCGCACAGCCCTGGCTCGGCTACTTCTTCCTTCTGGAGGACTGCGAGGATTCGGCCCGCAAGGGGACGCTCTCCGCCAGCCCGTTCCCGCCCTTCGGAAAGTTCGAGGAGACCTCCGTGCAGGACCGATACCGCATTCTTCTCGAATCGATGGTCCTGGAGCGGGACTATTCCTGCACGTCGCTCATCCTCTCCAGACGTCCCCCGAAAACCGGCGCCGCCGACTATTCGGAGCCGTTCGCCTCGCTCGGATTCCTCCGGTTCTGCAAATCCTTTTTCGCCCACCTCGCCGCGCATGCCGAAGACTGACGGACAATCGAAGCGGACCGCCGCGGACCCGAACGCCGAAATCTACACGCCGGCGTTCGTCGCGGCGTTCATGCTCGATTTCGTCGAGGCGCGGCTCGGACGCCGGCTTTCGTTCGCGGACCGCGTTCTCGAACCCGGCGCCGGGGATGGCGCGTTCGTCCTTCCCCTGCTCGAACGCGCCCTGTCAGCTCCGCGGCGCCCCCGCTGGGACGACCCCGCAATCGACCGCTTCCTCGTCGCCTGCGAGACGAATCCCGCCTCCCTCCGCCTCCTCCGCGAACGCGTGGCCGCGCGTCTCTCCGCGGCGGGGTGCCCCCCCGCACGGGCGTCCGCGCTGCTCGACCGCTGGCTGCGGCCCGGGGACTTCCTCCGCGCCACGCTCGACCCGGACTTCGACGCCGTCGTGGGCAATCCGCCCTACGTCCGGTTCGACGCCATCGCGGACGAGGACGCGGCATTCTACCGCGACCGCTACCCCACGTTCCGCGGCCGATGCGACCTTTGCGTCCCGTTCTTCGAGCGCGGGCTCTCCCTTCTCGCCCCGGGAGGCGTCTTCTCCTTCATCTGCTCGAACCGCTTCGCAAAAAGCGAATATGGGGCGCGCCTGCGCGCGCTCGTGGCGAGCCGCTACCACGTGGCCGCCTATCTCAACCTGGAACACGCGCCGGTCTTTGGGCCCGACATCGCCGCCTACCCGGCGATCTTCGTCATTGACCGGCGGCGCGGCGAACCGACGCTGGCCGGCTCGTTCGACCGGGCGGACGCCGTTTCGCTATCGCGATCCCTCCCCCCGCGTCTGGAAGGTCTCGCCGCCTTTCCCGCTTGGTATTCAAACGACGAGGCATGGGCGACCACGGACCCCGCGGCGTTCGCCAGGCGGAAGTTTCTCCGGACCCGGTTGCCTTCGCTCGAAAGATCCGCTCCCGGGACCCGCTTCGGCATCGGCGTCGCTACCGGCGCCGACGACGTGTTCGTCCTTCCCTCGCGGCGCTCCGACATCGAGGCGGCCTTCCAGATTCCGCTCGTCACCGGCGACGACGTCCGCGCGGGAGCCGGCTGGACCGGACGCCGGCTGCTCTCGCCGCTGGATCCCGACGGATCCGGCCGGCTTGCCGACCTCTCCTCCTTCCCCGGTCTCTCCGCCTACCTTCACGCCCACGAAGCGCGGCTCCGCAGACGCTACGTCGCCAAGTCGAACCCCAAGGCCTGGTATCGGACGCTCGACGTCGTCCACCCCGCCCTGCGACGCGCTCCGAAGCTCCTTCTGCCCGACATCCAGACCGGCGGCATCGTCGGCCTCGACGAACGCGGCCTTTGGTATCCGCACCACAACCTCTACTGGATCGTTTCCGACGGATGGCATCTTCCGGTTCTCGCGGCCATCCTCGCCGGCACGTTCGCAGAAGACCAGATCCGAGGCGAGTCCTCCGAATTGCGCGGCGGCAGCATCCGCTACCAGGCCAAGAATCTCGCGGGGCTCCGCATCCCGCCCGCCAACGCCGTCCACGCCGACGAAGCGACGGACCTTGAGGCCGCCTGGCGATGCAGCGACAGAGCCGCCATCGACCGGCTCGTCTCCGAAATCGTCGAACGCTGCCTTTCGGACCACGCCGGCTATGAGATCGTCCCCGAGCAGACGGTCCTCGATCTCGTCGGCGAGCGAGGCTCCCGCGACCGATTCGCGGCGACTCGTTCCCGCGCGCCAAAGTCCGCCGCGAGCAATCGCCGGCACCGGGCGGCGGCGGTCAAACCAACTTTGAAGAAAGAGAAGAAGAGCCATGCTTGAAACCTCCGACCTGTCCGCCACGCTGCGCATGATCGGCGAGGAGAACCTCGACGTGCGCACGGTCACGATCGGCGTGAACCTCAACGCCTGCGCGTCCGAGGATCCCGCCCGGATGTGCGACGCCGTCCGCGACCGCATCCGCCGCGCCGCCGGGAGGCTCGTCCCGACCGCGAACGCCGTCGCCGCGCGCTACGGCGTCCAGATCGTCAACAAGCGCCTCGCCATCACGCCCGCCTCGATCCTCCTCGAGCGCCACGCCGGGAACCGCGACGCCGCGGTCGCCCTCGCGAAGGCGCTCGACGAGGCCGTTCAGGAGGTCGGCATCGACCTCGTCGGCGGCTTCTCGGCGCTCGTCCACAAGGGCATGACGCCCGGCGAGCGGACGCTGATCGACTCGATCCCCGAGGCGCTCGCCGCGACGGGCCACGTGTGCTCGTCGATCAACATCGGCTCCACCAAGGCCGGCATCAACGTCGGCGCGGCGGCGCTCGTGGCGGAGAAGTGCCTCGCGCTCGCCGAGGCGACGAAGGCGAACCGGGGCTTCGGCGCCGCGAAGCTCGTCGTCTTCGCGAACCAGCCCGAGGACAACCCGTTCATGGCGGGCGCGGAGCTGGGCGCCGGCGAGCCGGACGTCGTGATCGACGTCGGAGTCAGCGGCCCCGGCGTCGTGAAACGCGCGCTCGACCGCCTCCTCGCGCGCAACCCCGGCGCGACGCTCGACGAGATCGCCGAGGAGGTCAAGCACACGAGCTACCGCGTGACGCGCGTCGGCGAGCTCGTCGGGCACGAGGTCGCGCGCGCGCTCGGCGTGCCGTTCGGCGTCGTCGACCTCGCGCTCGCCCCGACCTCGAAGGTCGGCGACAGCGTGGGCGAGATCTACCAGACGATGGGCATCGGCCGACTCGGCGCGCCCGGCACCACGGCCGCGGTGATGATGCTCAACGACGCCGTGAAGAAGGGCGGCTCGTTCGCTTCCTCCTCCGTGGGCGGCCTCTCCGGCGCGTTCATCCCCGTGATGGAGGACCACGCGATGAGCGAGGCCGTCACGGCCGGGACGCTCACGCTCGAGAAGCTCGAGGCGATGACGAGCGTCTGCTCCGTCGGGCTGGACATGATCCTCGTCCCGGGCGACACGCCCGCGGAGACGATCGCGGGGCTCTACCTCGACGAGGCCGCGATCGGCGTCACGAACCGCAAGACGACGGGCGTGCGCGTCATCCCGGTCCCGGGCGCCGGCCCGGGCGAGTTCGTCGACTTCGGCGGGCTCTTCGGCTACGGGACCGTCGTCGCCCC
>CAMNDA010000398.1 GCA_946534745.1 uncultured Verrucomicrobiota bacterium
GCCCCCCCCGCCACGCCGCGTTTGAGTCGGCCTGCCGGCGCCGCGCGCCGCGTCAGCGGAAGAAGACGGCCGTGGCGTTTCCGGCGTCGGCCGCGCCGGAAACGGAAGGCGCGGCGACGGACGGAGACGGCGGCGCCGGCTCGGCGCCGGGGAGGACTTCCGCGTCGGACGCGCCGACGCGGAAGAACCTGGCCTGAGCCGAAGCTTCGACCGAGAACGGGAGGACGCCGTCGGCATCCGCCCGCACCGATCGGACGGCCCTGTAGGGCCCGCCGACGGCGTCGCTTTCGTAGAGGGTGTACCAGGCCTCCGCGGCGGCGTTGCCGACCGCGAATCCGAACGCCGGATTCCCGTCGGTCCCGCCGAACGAGGTTCCGCCGCCGCCCGCGGGCGCGGCGAAGACCGGTTCGAAGAAGCCGCCCGAACAGGTCGCCCGGAAATCGCCGAGCGTCCCGCCTCCCGCGTATTCGACGGCGGAGAGGGCGTTCCGGTCCGTCCCGAGGACGACGACCGTCTGGAGGGCGGCTTCCCCGATCACGAACTTCACGGACGGTTTTTGCGCCGTGAAATCGAACAAGGCCTTCCAGGAAACCTCTTCGCCGGCCGCGGGCGGGTCCCCGTCGAGCGAAATCCACCTGGAGCCGTTCCACGCCCGGAGGCCCGACTCCGTGAACGCGAGTCCGGCGAACGCGCCGGCCGCGTCCGGCGGGTCCGCGCCGGGAGCGGGGGCGAGCACGCCCTCCACGGCGACCGCCGACTGCACGGCCGAGGGCCGCGATGCGGTGAACCGCAGCCGGCCCCCGTCGGGAAGCGCGAGCGCCAGACGGCCGTCCGAGAGGGACGAGACGTCTCCTTCCGGACGCGTCCATTCGCCGCCCGACGCGGCGGCCGCCTCCGGAACGCACCAATCGGCGCCGGCGGCGTAGCCGTCCTCCGTCCAGCGGACGTCGAACCAGTCCGCCGCGGGCGCGGACTCGGTCGTGAAGTACGCGCGGAACGGATAGGTGACCGCCTGCCCCGACGGAAGGGAAATCAGGTAGCCGAGCGCGGCGTAGCGGGTCCCGGGAGCCAGCCCCGCCAGAACGGCGGACCGGCTTCCGGGCGCGGACGAAAGCGGACCGATTTCGACCAAGCGGTATCCCGCGGCGATCCGGTCCTCCGGGGCGAACTGGACCCGGAGCAGCGCGCCGGTGGAGAAGTTCCCGAGTTCGGAAAGGGAGAAGACCGCCTCCGCCGTCGTGCGCGAGACGTTGCCGACCGAGAACGTTCCCTTCGGTGGAATCTCCGTCGGCGTGGCGAACGACTGGGACGTGTCGACGACGGAAAGCCCGTTGTTGGAACGGACGACGACCTTGACGTAGTAGGTTGTCCCGGCGGAGAGTCCGGAAATCAGGAAGGTGCGCAGCGCCGGAGGTTTTTCGGGATATCCGTCGGAGCCGTGCGTGGCGACCGGTTCCCCCTCGAACCCCGCGTTCGCGTAGACGGAGACGCCGATGGAGCCGCCGCCGCTCCGCTCCCCGAACGTCTCCACGTCGACCTTGACGATGCAGGACTGGTAGGAGCTGGCACGGGCCCAGACGGAACGGACGATCGGCGGATCGGTCGCCAGCGTCCGGAATCTCGCGCCGAGCGTCTTTTCGGTTCCGTCGCCGGACAGGACGGCCTCGGCGTTGTAGGACACCCAGGGGCCGAGACCGGAAAGAAGAACGGATTTCGAACCCGGTTCGCCGAAGACGCCGAGGTCGACCGTCCGGTCGTCGCCGACCGGATTCGTGCTCCGGCAGACCAGGACGGCCGACACCGAAGACGCCGTTCCCATCGACGTCACGGTCACGGTCGCGACGGCGGAGTTCGTCGTGACGTCCGAGACGGAAACGGTTCCGTTCGGCGGATACCGGACGAGCGCGGGATCGATCTCGTAGGCGCCGATGTCGATCGAGGACCCGTGGAGCCGCGGATTCCCGAGGTAGTCCGTCGCGGCCGTTTCCCAGCCCGCGGAAAGGCCGGCGCCGGCGAGCGACGCGGAACCGGACTCCGTCGTCCCCGCGTCGCGCGCGGCGGAATCCATCGGAGGCATCGAGGGCGTGGCGGGGTCCGCGGAGAGCCGTTCCACGGCGAAGACGAGGACGGCGCCGTTCGTGGTTCCCGACAGGCCGGCCGACGTCGGATGGAGATTGAAATCCATCCACGGCCGCTTGTCGTGGTCCCTTCTGTAGAAAAACTGGCCGCCGTACGAATCGCCGAAATAGCAGTTCCGGACGTGCGTGAACGGATATTCCGATTCTTTCCGTGACGGGTCGGAGAAATAGGTCGCCCGCGTTCTCCAGAACGTGCAGTTCTGGACGGAACAGCCGAGGAAAACCGACGAGTAGTCCGAAGTCTGGGCGTTGTCCTCGAAAACGCAGCTGACGAAGAGGACCCAGCCCTTCGCGAGGGCGGCGCCGAAACGGTTGCCGCGGACCAGGCAGTGCTCGACGCGGAAGTCAAACGGAGACGAGTCGTCCGTCCCGTGGACCGCGCAGACGACGCCCGCCCAGCGGTCGTCGGCGAAACCGAATCCGGCGGAGCTTTCCCCCGCGTTCATCCGGGCGCCCGTGACCGTGAAGCCGTCGAGGACGGCGTCCTTGCTCCCGACGACGAGGACGGGGGTGTTGTCCGCCGCCGTCTCCGGGTCCCCGATTTCGCCCGAGAGAACCGTCGCGTTCGCGATCCAGTCGCGTTCGTCCCGCGCGGTCTCGGTTCCGGCGAACCCGCCGTAGACCGAAACGCCGGCGGGAACGACGAACGGAATCGCCCGCGACGTCCCCTCCGTCGGCTTGTAGGTCCCCGCGGCGACCCAGATCTCCCGGCCCGCGGCGGACGACGCGAGCGCGTCCGCCAGGCCCGGGAACGCGTCCGGCCAGCTCGTGCCGTCGCCCGCCCCCTGCGCGGAGGCGTCGACGAAGAAGACCGCCGTCGCCGTGAAATCGCACTGCGCGCGGGTGCCCGCGCGAATCGGGCCGACGGCGTGCGAGGCCGGTTCGGGCGAGACGAGCCCCTGTCCCGCGGCGGGCGCGACGGTGCCGCTCCATCCGTCCGGGACCTCGAATCCGTAGCGGCCGTCGGCGTCCGTGAAAACGGAGCCCGCGCCGGTCGCTTCGACGAGAATGCCGCAGAGCGGCTTTCCGGCTGGCGTCAGGACCGTTCCGGAAACCGTGGCGGCCTCGGCGGGCATTCCGGCGAAGTCGACGCCCCACCGGTTGCCGCAATGTTGCGGGATAAGAGTCGGCTCCCGGGACGTGCCCGTCTGTACGGTTTGCGGTTCGAACGAAAACCAGGGAAGAAACGCCGTCGCCGCCAACGTCGTACCGGACGGCACGCCGGCGACGGCCCAGACGCCGTTCGAATTGCTCGGGGCGGATTCCGCCGAAAAGGAACCGTCCTCCGAGCGGAGCGTCACCGCCACGCCCGGGAGCGGCGATCCCGCATCGTCGAAAACGCGTCCGGAAACGATCTCCCCCGTTTTGTCCGGAAACAGGTTGTAGGAGACCTGCTGCACCGGCAGTTCGCCGCCCGATCCGAAAAGGACGGACTGGCGGTACCATCCGTCGCCGTCGCCCGCCCGGCCCAGATTGACGTGGAACCAGAGATCTCCGTCGCCGAACCCGTAGCCGTCCAGGACGACGGCCCGATCGGTGCCGTTCATGCCGATGCACGGAAATCCCGCGTCGAGGCTGCAGCAGAGCGCGTTCGTGATTGCGGACGAAAAAGAGGCGTTCCGGAACGTCCTCACGTTGGCGTACCGGAAACGTTGGACGGGAAGCTGCCCGTCCGACATGGAGGAAGGGCGTGAACCTGTTTCCCAGTAACGGACCGAAAGACACACGCCGATGTCCCAGATCAGTTCCCCGCGCGCTTCCGCCTGCGCTTCGTCCTCTTCGGGAGAAACGGGACCGGGGGCCATCGCGTCCCAATCGTACGGGCCGCCCATCGTCGTCGCCGTGGCGCCCATACCGGGGTTCGTGTCCTCGACCGGTTCGATGGCCGTTGCCGGCCACCGGTGATGGAAGAAGACCTGGCCGTACGCCGTCTGGAAGGAAGAGCAAGGACGATTGCCCGGAGTGTACCGATTCTCTCCGCTGCCGCTCGTACCCCAGCGGATGTCGCCGAGGAGCGCATCGACGCGGAGGTCCGCCGGCGGTTCCGTCGAAGGCACCGCGACTCCGTCCGAGGAGGACGCGAGAAGGAGAACGAGCGGCAGAATGGAAAAGGAAGACTTCATCCGGGAACCTCCGGTGTTGGGGCGCAGTCTATCACAAACGGGCAAGGAAATCTACCACCCCCTCCCCGGTTTCATTATAACTAATTGATTTTTTCAATATGTTACAATTTGCGCAATAGCGGCAAATCGCGCTCCCGCCGAAGCCGGTCCAGAAGGTATGGAAGGGGGCTCGATCCGTCCGAAATGGCAGACGCGCCGCGGGGGCGTCCCTGCCCGTGGAATACAGCCGTCGCCCGGGCGGCAGGGCCGTCCGGGCGACGGAGAAGCGACGCGGGGGTCCCGCGCGAAGCGCGCGGCCACCCCCGCGGGGCGACCGCTAGTCGCGCAGGTTCTCGTGGTAGACGGTGTGGAGCAGGTGGTGGGCCTTCTCCGAGCCGGGCTGCCCGAGGTATTCGGCGTAGAGCTTCTTGATGTCCGGGTTCTCGTGCGAGAGGCGGATCGGCTTGCCGGCGTCCTCCGCGTAGAGGCCCTCCATCCGGCGCTTGAGCGCCTCGGCGCGGTCGGCGTTGATGTAGGGCTGGCCGCCGCCGTTGATGCACCCGCCCGGGCAGGCCATGATCTCGATGGCCTGGAAGCGCGTGCGGTCGGCGCGGACCATCTCGAGCACCTTGCGGGCGCTGCCGAGGCCGGAACACACCGCCACGTTGACCGAGAGGCCGGGCGCGACCTCGACCTTGGCCTCCTTGACGCCGTCGAGCCCGCGGACCGCGCGGAAGTTCACCGCGTCGCCGGAGAGGTTCTCGCCGGTGAGGATCGTGTGGACGCTGCGCAGCGCCGCCTCGAGCACGCCGCCCGTGACGCCGAAGATGACGCCCGCGCCGGTCGACTCGCCCAGCGGGCTGTCGTAGTCCTCGTTCTCGAGGTTCGCCAGGTTGATGCCCGCCTCGCGCAGGAGGCGCACCAGTTCGCGCGTGGTGACGACGTAGTCCACGTCCTTCACGCCGCCCGGGGCGAACTCGGGGCGCGCGGCCTCGTACTTCTTGGCCTGGCAGGGCATCACGGAGACGACGATCAGGTCCTCGGGCTTCACGCCGATCTTCTCGGCGTAGTAGCTCTTGGCCACGGCGCCGAACATCTGCTGCGGGCTCTTGCAGGAGCTCGGG
>CAMNDA010000399.1 GCA_946534745.1 uncultured Verrucomicrobiota bacterium
GCGGGGAGCGCGGCGCGGTGCTCGTTGTCGGGGCGGCCGTCGAGCCAGAAGCCGTCGATGCGGTCTCCGTAGCGCTCGTGCATCTCGCGCAGCAGGTCGCGGAACGCGGCGAAGTAGCCGGGGACGTCGCGCGCGCCCTCGGCGAGCATCGGCGGGTCGACGACGTCCCATTCGCCGAGGCCCATCGGGAAGTAGAGCTCGGCCTTGAGGCCGCGCGCGTGGGCGGCGTCGAGGAACGCGCCGACGTAGTCCTTGCGCGTCTTGTAGTTGTAGGCCGGGTTGCGCGTCGGGAAGAGCACGCACATCGCCTCGCCCGAGTGCAGCGCGGTGAGGATGACGTAGCGCGCGCCGGCGCGCACGGCGGCGTCGCAGAGGTTGGCGGCGACGACCTCCGGGTCGGGCGTGGCGGCGTCGAACGCCTCGGCGGTCGGGTAGAAGAGCGGCGCGCCCGGCTCGCCGGCGCTCTCGCGGACGGAGCAGCCGCCGCCGGTGAAGAGGCCGTAGTGGTAGAAGAGGCCGAAGCGGGCGTTCGCCCACCATTTCATGAGGCGCTCGCGGCGCGCGAGCCAGATCGGATTTCGGGTCATGGACGGGAAGAGGCGAGTGGTTGGGGGTTAGAGTTGAAAGGGTAAAGGGTAAAGTTGAAGAGGTTGAAGACGTTGAAGAGGTTGAAGAGGTTGAAGAGGTTGAAGAGGTTGAAAGCGAATACGGAAGACAAGCGCCGAAGCCGCCGCGCCGCGCGGCGCGGCGGCTTCAGGATTCCGTGGGCTCGGGGAGGTTCGCCCAGGCGCGGCGGAGGTAGGCGAGGGAGTGGGGGGACTCCTCGGCGACGCGGTCGTTGCCGCAGGACTCGACGCTGCAGTGGTCGCAGCCGCAGGCGCGGAGCTGCGCGAGGAAGGCGGGGATCTCCTCTCCGTCGTCGAGGTGCGGGAAGCCGCGCGTGCCGCGCGTGGCGATGTGCGCGTGGGCGACGCCGCCGACGCGCGCGATCTCGTCCATGCGCTCGCCGACGCGGGCCATGTGGAAGTAGTCGGCGAGGAGCTTCACCGCGGGGTGGTCCGCCTCGCGCACGAACGCGGCGCCCTCGCAGAGGTGGTTCCCGAGGTTCGTCTCGCCGTGGTTGAGCGGCTCGAAGACGACGGTGATCCCGCGCGGCCCGGCGACCTCGCCAGCGAGGCGGAGCACCTCGACAAGGCGGCGGCAGGCGGCGGGGTAGGGGACGTCGTCCGGGCGCCGGCGGGCGCCGCCGTTCCCGAAGACCGCCCACTTGCCGCCGAGCTCGGCGACGCGGTCGAAGGCGCGGCAGAGGTAGTCGCGCAGGCGGTCGTCGGTCCACGCCGGGTCGTGGACCTTCACGGCCCAGGGGAAGAGGCGGCAGAAGCCGCCGATCGGCAGGCCGACGTCGGCGACGCGCCTGCGGAGCGCGGCGTAGTCGCCCTCGGAGAGAGGCTCGAGCTCGTTGACGAACGGCTCGAGGTAGTCGAAGCCCGCGTCGCGGGCGGTTTCGAGGTAGTTGAAGTTTTCGCAGAGTCCGAATTGCATGGTCTGGATGGTCGGGAAGGATGCCGTCGATTCTACCAGACCGCCCCGCCCCGCGCAACGCGGGCAGCTACTGCGCGCAACGCGCGTTGCGCGGGGCCGAGGGCTGTGGTAGACTCCGCCGCCATGAATCCGTTCGACTTCTTCTCGCCCGACGCCAAGAAGGCCATCCAGATCGCCAACCGCGAGGCGCACGGCTTCGGGCAGGACGCCATCGGCACCGAGCACCTCCTGCTCGGGCTCGCCAGCCTCTCCGAGGGCAACATGGCCGAGGCCGCCCGCCGCCTCGGGCTCACGGCCGAGGGCGTCCGCTTCGCCATCGAGAAATACGCCTCCCCCGCCGGCCCCGACACCGCCGAGATCGGGATGCTGCCCTACACGCCGCGCACGAAGAAGGTCTTCCAGATCGCCGTCGCCGAGGCCCGCAGCGCCAATTCCCGCACCGTCCGCGCCGAGCACCTCCTGCTGGCGCTCCTCAAGGAGGGGGAGGGGACCGCGGCGAAGGTGCTCGCCGACCTCGGCGTCGACTACGACAAGGCGCTCGAGGCCGTCCGCGCGACGCTCAACGGCGACCCGCTTCCCGGCGAGGACGACGAGGACGAGGACGACGACGACGCGCCCGGCCCCGGATTCGGCGGCGGACCGCCCCCGGACCTGGACGCCCCCGGCGGCATTCCGACCGAGGACGACGACGACGACGATGTCCCCGCGTTCGAGCAGCTCCATCCGCCGCCGCACCCCGGCGCGACGGGCGGCCCCGGCGCCTCGCCCTCGCGTGGCGGCGCCGCGCCGCGCCGCAAGGTCGCGACGCCCGCGCTCGACACGTTCGGGCGCGACCTCACGCGCCTCGCGGCCGAGAAGAAGCTCGACCCGATGATCGGGCGCGAGAACGAGATCGAGCGCCTCGTCCAGATCCTCGCGCGCCGCAACAAGAACAACGCCGCGCTCATCGGCGAGGCGGGCGTCGGCAAGACCGCCGTCGTCGAGGGCCTCGCCCAGGCCATCGCCGCGGGGGACGTCCCGGACCTGCTCCTCGGCCGCCGCATCGTCTCGCTCGACCTCACGCTCATGGTCGCCGGCACCAAGTACCGCGGCGAGTTCGAGAAGCGCATCAAGGCGGTGCTCGACGAGACGCGCCGCGCGGGCAACGTCATCCTCTTCGTCGACGAGATCCACACGCTCGTCGGCGCCGGCGGCGCCGAGGGCGCGATGGACGCCGCGAACATCGTGAAGCCCGCGCTCGCCCGCGGCGAGCTGCAGTGCATCGGCGCGACGACGCTCGACGAGTACCGCAAGTCGATCGAGAAGGACCCCGCGCTCGAGCGCCGCTTCCAGACGCTCCGCGTCGAGGAGCCCACCGTCGAGCAGACCGTCGAGATCCTCCGCGGCCTCGCCCCGCGCTACGAGTCGTTCCACAAGGTGAAGTACCGCCCCGAGGCGCTCGAGGCCGCCGCCAGCCTCTCCGCGCGCTACGTGAGCGGCCGCTACCTCCCGGACAAGGCGATCGACCTGATCGACGAGACCGGCGCCCGCGTCCACATCGGCGCCTCGACGCGCCCTGCCGAGTTCAAGGCCGAGGAGCAGGCCGTCGCCGAGGCGCTCCGCGCCAAGGACGAGGCCGTCGCCAAGCAGGACTTCGAGGCCGCCTCGCGCTTCCGCGACGACGCCCTCGCGCGCCGCAAGGCGCTCGACGAGCGGCTCGAGGCGTGGAAGCGGGAGCACGGCGGCGACGCCGCGGCGGAGGTCACCGAGGACGACATCGCCGAGACGCTCTCGCGCTCGACCGGCATCCCCGTCCGCCGGATGGGCAAGGACGAGACCGCGCGCCTGCTCGACCTGGAGAAGGAGCTCTCCGCCGCCGTCGTCGGCCAGGACGAGGCCATCTCGACCCTCGCCCGCGCGCTGCGCCGCTCGCGCACCGGGCTGCGCGACCCGCGCCGCCCGATCGGCTCGTTCCTCTTCCTCGGCCCGACGGGCGTCGGCAAGACGCTCCTCGCGCGCACGCTCGCCACGCAGATCTTCGGCGACGAGAAGGCGCTCATCCAGGTCGACATGTCCGAATACGCCGAGCGCCACGAGGTCTCGCGCCTCGTCGGCGCGCCCCCGGGATACGTCGGCTACGACCAGGGCGGCCAGCTCACCGAGCGCGTGCGCCGCCGGCCCTACAGCGTCGTGCTCTTCGATGAGGTCGAGAAGGCGCACCCCGACGTGATGCAGACCTTCCTGCAGATCCTCGACGAGGGCCGCCTCACCGACGGCCAGGGCCGCCGCGTCGACTTCCGCAACACGGTCGTCGTGCTCACCTCCAACCTCGGCGTCGACGCCTCGCGCAGCGCGCAGTCCTTCGGCTTCGCCGGCGGCGGCGAGGCCGAGGCGGCCGAGCGCGCCAGGTCGACGATCCTCGAGGCGGCGAAGAAGACGTTCCGCCCGGAGCTCATGAACCGCTTCGACGCGACGATCGTCTTCAAGTCCCTCGGCGAGGCGGAGATCGGGAAGATCGTCGACATCGAGCTGGCCGACATCCGCAGGCGCCTCGCCGCGCGCGGCATCGAGCTGGAGCTCGCGCCCGAGGCGCTCGCGCGCCTGGCGAAGGCGGGGCTCGACCCGGCCTTCGGCGCGCGGCCGCTGCGCCGCGCGATCGAGAACCTCCTCGAGGACCCGCTCTCGGACGACCTGCTGCGCGGCCGCTTCGACCCGCCCTGCACCGTCCGCGCCTCCGTCGCCGAGGGCTCCGACAGGCTCGTCTTTGAGCCGGTCTCGAAGGAGATCCCGCTCTAGCGGTCGCGGGCCTCGGAGAACTCGGCGGAGACGGCCTCGCCGAAGCCCTCGACGGCGGTGCGGACGGACTCGGAGACGCCCGAGACCGCCGCCCAGTAGATGAGGCCGTTGCGCACGACGAGGTTCACCTTGAGCTGCACGGTCCCCTGGCGCGTCCGCTCCCGCAGGAGCGCCGCGAGCGCGTCCGCGGCGCCGTCCGTGAAGTCGCGCAGGCCGCGGTCGAACCGCTTCGGGTCGGCGGGGCAGGCGAAGCGGCCGAGCTCCTTCTTTTCGGCGACGACGCGCACCTCGAACTCGTCGCCGCGCCGGTCGAAGACGAGGTCGCACTCGACGGCGATCGCCTTCGGCTCCTCCGGCGGCGAGTCGGGCTGCGGCGGGGTGGGGTCGGGCGGCGTCTCGGGCTGCGCCTTCTCGCGCTCGACCGCCTCGAGCATCGTCTTGGCGAGGAGGCGGATCTTCTCGCGCGTGCTCGGGAAGAGGTCGGCGTAGCGGCCGTCGTCCTCCGCGCCGGCGGCGAGGCCGATCGCGGCGGGG
>CAMNDA010000400.1 GCA_946534745.1 uncultured Verrucomicrobiota bacterium
CGTCCGGCGGGGGAGGGGAGCCGTCCGGCGCGGGCAGCGCCCACAGCTCCGCGTCGGGCTGGCAGAACGTCGCCGTGCGCGGCGCGCCCGCTGCGGGGCGCCAGGCGGCGAGGGGCAGGGCCTCCCGCTCGAAGCGCGCGACCGCCGCCCGCATGCCCTTGCCGCGGACGCGGCGGCCTTCGTGCGAGCCGTTCCGCAGGGCGTAGCGCGCGCCCTCCTCCAGCACGGCGGGGGAGTGGAGGAACTTCGGCCACGACGCCGCGAAGCCCGGCGCGTCGACGCCGCGGCACGGCGTTCCGCGGAGAGCCTGGCCGACATAGCGGTCGTGGGCGACGGCGAGGCCGTCCGGCGCGCAGGCCGCCAGCCAGTTCTGGCATTCCGCGCGCGTGTCGCGCCGCTCGAAGCAGGAGAGGATCCGGCGCCCCGCTCGGAAGGAGTCCGCGAGCGCGGCCGCGAAGAGGGCGAGGAGCAGCGCCGCCGCCGCCGCGCGCGCCGCGCGGACGGGGCGGCGGCGCAGCGCGCCGGCGGCCGCGTCGAGCGCCGGGGCGGCGCCGAGGCAGAGCGCGGGCAGCAGCGGCAGCAGCTCCTGGTTGCGGATCCAGGGCATCGAGAGGACGCAGTGCAGCGGGAAGACCGCGGCGAAGAGCGGGAAGACCCACAGGAAGCGGCGGCGCGCGGGAAGGAGCCACAGAGGCAGGCACGCGGCGAGGAGCGCGAGCGTGGCGGGGCCGAGCTTCGCCGCCTCCCTCGCGAGCGACGCGGCGCGCCACGCGCACGCCGCGGCGAACGGCGGCCGGTGCCCGAGCGCGAGCCAGACCTCGCGGTAGGTCCTGTCCGAAATGCGGGCGGCGTCGCGGACGAACCAGACCGGGTCGAGGACGAGCGCGGGCGTCCCCGCGAGGAAGCCGAGCGCGAACGCGCCCAGGCCGGCCGCGAGGAGCGACGCGAAGGCGCGGCCGCGGCGGGCGTCCGCGCGGCGCGCGAGGGCGAGGGCGAGGGCGAGCGCCGGGGCCCACAGCAGGAGCGGCGCGAGCGTGTACTTGCAGGCGACGGCGAAGCCCGCCGCGGCGCAGGCCGCCGCGGCGCGGCGCCCGGAGCCGCGCCGGAGCGCGCCGAGCGCGAGCCAGCCGGCGAGGCAGAGGAAGCAGAGCGGGGCGGCGTCCGTCTCGCAGTAGTGGGCGTGCTCGAGCGCGAACGGCTGGACCGCGAAGAGCAGCGCCGCGAGCGCCGCCGCGGGCGGGGAGGCGCCGATCTCCCGCGCGCAGAGCAGGAGGAGGAGGGCGGAGGCGGCGAAGAGCAGGACGTTCAGGTTCCGGCCCCACTGGAGCGGATCGTCCGGGAAGCGGGCGCGTTCGGGCTCGCTGCGGAACGTGGACTCGTCCGTCGCGACGACGGCGCCGTCCTGCGCCGTGCGGGCGCCGAGGCGCCGCGCCGCCTCGTGGAACGGGCGCGCGACGGCGATCGAGAGATCGGCCAGCACGAACCAGCCGCCCGGATAGACGCGGTCCGTGACGCGGCCCTCCCGGAGCGACTGCTTCAGCCAGTGCGCGACCTGCAGCTCGTCCGGATGGAAGTGCCGGCTCCAGCGGATGCCCGCGGAGGCGTGGAGGAGCGTGGCGGCGAGGACGAGGACGCCGGCGAGCGCCCACGCGCGGCGGCGGAGGGCGGCGAACGCCCGGGCGGACGGCTGGCCGCCGGAGTCCATCCGCTAGAGCGCGAGCGCCGCGCGGCCGAGGGCGAAGGCGCGGAGGTTGACGTCCACGAGCTTCGCGGGCAGGCGCCCGCGGAGCGCCGCGAGCCACGCCTCCTCCGGGAACGGCAGCAGGCGCGAGAGCGCGCCCGCGATGGCCATGTTGGCCGTGCGCGGGTTGCCGGCCTCCGCCGCGAGCGCGCGCGAGTCGACGCGCAGCAGGCGCTCGCCGTAGAGGCGCGCGAGCGCGCCGTCCGGATCCTCCGGCGCGGGCTGCAGGCCCGAGGAGACGGTGATCGGGACGAGGTAGCAGCGGTCCACCAGCGCGCGGCCCGCGGGCCGCACGGACGGGAACGCGCGCACGGCCTCGACCGCGTCGAACGCGACGAGCAGGTCCGTCTCGCCCTCCGGGATGATCGGCGAGTGCACGCGCGCGCCGAAGCGCACCTGGCTCGAGACGGAGCCGCCGCGCTGGCTCATGCCGTGGATCTCGCTCTTCTTCACGTCGAGTCCGGCCTCCGCCGCGGTGCGCGCGAGGACGTCCGCCGTGAGCAGGATGCCCTGCCCGCCGACGCCGACGAGGGTGACGTTGGTTGTATCGTTCATGGTCTCAAGTCCCGGATCAAAGGTCATTCAGCATTCAGCATTCAGCATTCAGCATTCTTCGCCAAGGATCATTCCTTCGTGGAGGAGATGGCCTTGAACGGGCAGACCTGCGCGCAGACGTCGCAGCCGATGCACGCGGCCGGCTCGATCTTCGAGCGGAAGCGGCCGGGGGCGGTCTCCTCGCCGCGGACGATCGCCGGGCAGCCGAGCCTAAAGCATGCGCCGCAGGACTTGCACTTGGCCGGGTCGACCGCGTGCGGGACCGCGCCGACCGCCTTCTTGGCGGCGATGACGCAGGAGCCGTAGGCGACGACGACCGAGGGCTCGCCGCAGTCGAGCTCCTCCTTGAGGACGCGCTCGACCTCCGCGAGGTTGTAGACGTCCACCTCGTGGACGCGCTTCACGCCGAGGGCGCGGGCGACCTCCGCGATGCTCGTCTGCACCGTGGGCTCGCCCAGGAGCGTGCGGCCCGTGCCGGGGTTCGGCTGG
>CAMNDA010000401.1 GCA_946534745.1 uncultured Verrucomicrobiota bacterium
CTGGAGCCGGTCGTGCGCGAGCGCGGCGCCTGGCGCGCCTACGATGAGGCCGAGAACCCGCTCGTCCCCGTCCTCGCCGACATGGAGGACGCCGGCATCCGCATCGACGTCGACGCCCTCGCGCGCTACTCCGGCGTCCTCGCGTATGAGCTCGCCGGGCTCGTCGCGCGCATCCACGAGCTCGCCGGCGGCCCGTTCAACATCGACTCCCCGCAGCAGCTCGGGCGCGTCCTCTTCGAGGGCCTCCGGCTCCCCGCCGCCGCCAAGACCTCCACCGGCCACTGGTCCACCGCCGAGGACGTCCTCCAGGGCCTCGCCGGCGAGCACGAGATCGTCCCGGCCATCCTCGACTACCGCGCCGTCTCGAAGCTCAAGTCCACCTACGTCGACAAGCTTCCCCAGTGCATCGACCCGCGCGACGGCCGCGTGCACACCACCTTCCAGCAGGCGCTCACCGAGACCGGGCGCCTCTCCTCGGACAACCCGAACCTCCAGAACATCCCCGTCCGCACCGACCGGGGCAAGCCCATCCGCGCGGCGTTCGTCGCGGCCGACGCGGACCACCTCCTCGTCTCCGCCGACTACTCGCAGATCGAGCTGCGGATGATGGCCGCGCTCTCGGGCGACGAGACGATGATCGACGCCTTCCGCCACGACGCGGACATCCACGCCGCCACCGCGGCGCGCGTCTACGGCATCGACGAGAAGGACGTCACCCGCGAGCAGCGCTCGCACTGCAAGCAGGTCTCCTTCGGCATCATCTACGGCATCAGCGCGTTCGGCCTCGCCCAGCGCCTCGGCATCGCGCGCCACCAGGCCGACGGCCTCATCAAGGCCTACTTCGAGATGTTCCCCGGCGTGCGGCGCTTCATGGACGAGACGATCGAGCGCGCCCGCCGCGACGGCTTCGTCTCGACGCTCCTCGGCCGGCGCCGCCCGCTGCGCGACATCGCGTCGCGCAACGCGACCGTCCGCTCCGCCGCCGAGCGCAACGCCGTGAACACGCCCGTCCAGGGATCCGCGGCGGACCTCGTGAAGCTCGCGATGGTGCGCGTCCACGCGGCGCTGCGCGAGCGGAGCCTGCGCTCGCGCATGGTCCTGCAGATCCACGACGAGCTCCTCCTCGACTGCCCGAAGGGCGAGGTCGCCGAGGTCTCCGCCCTCGTGAAGGACGCGATGGAGAACGCCATCCCCCTCGCCGTCCCGCTCAAGGTCGACGTCGGCTCCGGCCCCGACTGGCTCGCCGCGCACTAGCGCGGATCAGGCCAGCGACACCTCGACGCGGAGCGTGGCGCCGGGGCGGAGCGGCAGCGCGGCGGCCGGGTCGTGCGGGGCGCCGTCCACGAGGAGGGACGCGACGCGGTTGCAGGCCCTGCCGGGCTCGTGGCGGAACGTGATGTCGTAGGTCGTCCCGCGGAAGCGCTTCACGATGCCGCACTCGGGCCACTGCGCCGGAAGGCACGGCTCGAGATGCAGGCCGTCCGGCGCGGGCTTGAGGCCGAAGATGAAGTTCACGAGCGACTTCAGCAGCCACTGGGCGCTCGCCGTGCGCCAGCTCTGGCCCGGCGTCCCGTAGCGGTAGCCCGTCTGCGGCCCGAAGATCGAGTTCGAGATCATGTAGGGCTCGGACGGGCGCGAGGTGCCGTCGTCACGCACCGGAAGCATCTGCTGGAGCGTCTCGTAGAGCTTGTCATTGCGCTTCAGGACCGCCTCCGCGGCGAGCTTCCACGCGAGCGTGTGCAGGTAGATGCCGCCGTTCTCGTGGATGCCCGGCGCCTTGGTGCCGATGTAGCCGATCGAGTTGTCGATGCGGGAGTAGCCCGGCACCATCACGAGCGTCCCCATCGGGTCGTACAGGTCCACGTCGATCGCGTGCAGGACCTTGGGCAGGCGCTCGGGCGTCACGACGCCGGAGAGGATGCTCCAGAGCTGCTGGATGAGGAAGACGCGGCCTTCCTCGTTCTCGTCCGAGCCGAGCTTCGAGCCGTCGTCCTTGTAGGCGCAGAGGTAGTGGCCGCCGTCCCACGCGGCGGCGTTGATGATGTCGGCCATCGCGCGGCCGCGCTCGCGGGAGAGCGCGGCATCGTCCGTGCGGCCGGTCGCCTCGGCGAGGCGCCCGAAGAGGCGGTTCGCGTAGCACCAGGCCATCGAGAGCCAGACGCTGGCGCCGCGGCCCTGGAGGCCGACGGTGTCCATGCAGTCGTTCCAGTCGCCGCCCCAGATGCGGATGAGGCCGTGGAGGCCGCGGAAGTTCCAGAGGAAGTCCATCGCGCGGCGGCAGTGCTCGTAGACGGACGCCTTCGTGCCGTCGTTGAACGGCACCTCCTCGTCGAGGAAGCCGGACTCGATGCCGAGCTCCATCGCGATCGAGTGCGCGGCCATCGGGATGCCGACGCAGCAGTCGGCGAAGTTCTTGTCGTTGATGCTGCCGCCGAGCACGTTGCGCGGCGCGTAGCCGTTCGAATACTGGTAGGCTAGCATCCGCTTGAGGTCGCGCGCGGCGAGCTCGGGGTTGAACGCGGCGAGGCAGTCGCAGTCGCTCACGACGTCGCGGTAGCCGAGGCTGCGGACGCGCGCCCAGCGCGCGCCGAGGACGCAGGCGCGCTCGAGCCACGTGTTGGCGAGGAAGTCGAGGTCGGGGTTCGGCGTGCGGAGGCGGACGCCGCCCAGGTCGGCGTCGGCGCGCGCGGCGGCCGCGTCCGGCTCCACGGCGAGCATTGCCGCGGCGCGCGCGGGCGCCTCGGCGCGGTCCTGCACGAACGAGACGGCGTAGCGGAACGAGGCGCGCGCGCCGGAGGCGAGGTCGGCGTCGTTCTGAAGGACGAGGCAGATCTTCTCGCCGCAGCAGTCCGAATTCCGGCAGCGGCCGTCCTCCTGGAGCGCCTCGGGCTCGGCGAAGTTGCCGTAGACGCCGATGAAGGCGTTCTTGCGCGTGTCGAAGCCGGTGCAGGGCGTGTCGCCGGCGAGGAAGACGTAGGCCTCGGTCTGCTTCGGGCCGCCGAACGCGGCGGCGCCGGTCGCGACGACGCCGTTCAGGGCCGCGTCCCAGCCGGCCGAGCCGGTGTTGTAGCTCTGGATGTTGTAGGGGCCGTCGACGTTGGTGCCGTCGTAGGCGATCACGCGGAGGCGGCGCGGGCGGCCCGAGCGGTTCTCGACCGCGACGTCCCAGACCTCGCCGCAGTGCTCGGGGTGGACGTAGGCCGAGAGGCGCATCGCGATGCCGTCGAATTCGGACTCGACGACGGTGAGGCCGGGCCGGTGCGTGCAGGCGAAGCCCTCGTACTTGCGGGAGAGAGGGAGGCCGTGGGCGGTCCACCAGCGGCCCGTCTCGGCGTCGACGACGAACACGTGCCGCTCGGTGACGATCGGGAGGCGGCGGCCGAGATCGTCCTGCGCGAAACCCTCGCCGAAGGCGGTCTGCGAGAAGCAGGTGACGTAGCCGTCGTTGAAGAGGTAGTTGTACCAGTTGCGCGGGGTTTTGGGGGTCGTGACGGTGAACGAGCCGTCCGCGTTGAAGTGTCCGAAGCGGGTGTCTTTCATGGAGTGGAGTATGGCAGTCGTCCGTACGCGTGTCAAACGCGGAGGAACGACATGGAGGAGATCAGGAGCGGAGCACGAGCGGGCCGAGGAGGCCTTCGGGCGGAATCGGCAGGTAGAAGGACAGGTCGTCCTTGACGCGGCGCGCGAGGGTCGAGGCGGTCTCGACGACGATCTCGTTGCGGCCCGCGACGAGCCCGCGCAGGGCGAAGCGGTAGGGCGCGGCGACGCGGATGCCGGCGTCGGCGCCGTTGACGAAGAGGCGCGCGGTCTGCCCGACGCGCCCGAGGTCGAGCGTCCAGTCGCGCGCGAGGTCCGCCTCGGAGAAGTCGACGGAGAACGCGTAGCGCGCCTTGCCCGCGAAGTCCGGGATGCGGTCGGGAGCGGCGAGATCGAAGAGCTCGTCCGTCTCGCACAGCGGCCGGAACGCGGCGAGGTCCTCGCAGTCGGCGACGGAGACCGCGAAGCGAGGGCGCAGCGGTCGCGTCTCGACGACGGGCCGCGGGGCGGGCAGCCCGGCGCGGCCGCCGAAGACGATGATCTCGGACTGGCCCGGCAGGAGGTCGAGGTCGATCGCGCCGTCCGGCGCCGTGCCGGATTCGGCGACGTCCTCGAGGAGCCGCAGTCGCGCGAAGTCGCCGCGCGCGCGGAGCCGGACGCGCGTCGCGGCGCGGACGTCCGGCGACTCGTTGAAGAAGAGGTAGGCGTCGGCGCCGTCGCGCTCGGCGTGCAGCGCTCGCAGGTGCGGGAAGGCGCCCTCGACCGCCACGTCCGCGCCGCCCGCGGCGGCGAGGACCGCGTCGGCGAGGCCGTCGAGGGGCACGG
>CAMNDA010000402.1 GCA_946534745.1 uncultured Verrucomicrobiota bacterium
CCGCGGCTCTACGGCATGCAGACGCTCGCGCAGGCCGCGGGCACGGACCTCCACGACGCGCTCCTCGCGCGCCTCGGGCCGGCTGCCGCGCGGCGGCTCGACGCGCTCGCGCCGACGCACCTCGTCGTCGCCACGGGCTCGCGCATCCGGATCGACTACGCGGGCGACGAGCCCACCGCGTCCGTGCGGCTGCAGGAATGCTTCGGGATGTCGTCGACCCCGCGCATCGCGGGCGGCCGCGTTCCCGTGCGCCTGCAGCTGCTCTCCCCGGCGCAGCGCCCCGTGCAGGTCACCTCCGACCTGGCGTCCTTCTGGCGCGAGGGCTACCCGCTGGTCCGCAAGGAGCTGCGCGGCCGCTACCCGCGGCACGTCTGGCCCGAGGACCCCGCCACGGCGCAGGCCACGCGCCGGGCGAAGCCCAGGGGGGCATAGGCGGCCGATTTTGCGTGCCGTCCCGCGCCGCGGACCGCCGTACCGGACGGCGCGCGTTATTTCCTTGCAAAAGCGGATCGTTCCTCCTATAATACGCCACCGATTCCGCGCCGCGTCGGCTTTCGCGGCAACCTTCGAACTTTCCCTCCGGAGATCGAGCACCCATGACCGTCAAGAAATCGACCCTCGCCCTCGCCACCGCCCTCGCCGCCTGCTTCGTCGGCTGCGAATGGACGGGCTCTGCCGAATCCGATTCGTGGAGCAGCGCCTACGATGCCATGAACTTCTCGGGCACCTACCGCGCCGTCACGACCGCGACGTCGCTCCAGTCGACGACGACCGAGGAAACGACGACGACGACCAGCTCGGACTCCTTCACCTCGACGAGCCAGCTCGGCGGATCCTTCGCCAAGGGGGCCAATATCGCCCAGGGGCAGACGGCCAAAGGCAACATCGTCCCGGGATCCGTCCAGGTGTCCGCCGGCGGGTTCGTCTGGAACGACGACGGCAGCGGCAGCCTCGTCTTCACGAATCCGAACAGCGGCTCCCAAGCGCAGACGGACGATAGCTCCTATTCGGTTGTTCCGAAACAGGAGTCGGTCGGCACGGTGAGCTCCCGCAGCCAGGAATACCCGCTCTCCGGCACCGATGTCGTCCCCGGTTCGGTGGTCGTCCAGGCCGGCGGCTACACGTTCAAGGACGATGGTTCGGGCAACCTCAATCTCAATGGCGGAAACACCGCCTCCGGCACGGTCGCCTATGACTCCGGATCCATTACGCTGACCTTCTCCGGCTCGTACCCGAACGGATCCGCGGTCACCGCCTCCTACAAGTACATGGTTTCGGACAGCACGCAGGTGGTCACGACCACGCTCACCGGCTCCGGCAAGGTCCAGTACACCTCCGGCGCCTGGAGCGTCCAGATCAATCCAGCGATGCCGCAGGACTGCGCCATCACGGTGCGGTACTCCTACTACGACGAGAACTCCGGCTCCACCGCGACCACCACGACCATCACCACGACCGGCAACGAGGTCACCGCGCTCACGGTCCAGCAGAGCGGCCAGAATCTCACGATCACGCTCAACAACGGCATCGTGATGAGCGGCAAGTTCACGAACGTCCAGCAGACGGGCAAGGTCAACCAGGACACCAACGCGGGCTACAACACCTACAACGCCCAGTTCCAGGTCCAGTCGACCGACACCAAGATGGTCGGCTCGCTCAACTACGACCTCTCGAACGGCTACCGTATGCTCAACGGCACGTGGACCTGGGGCAAGAGCTCCTACGACGTGCAGGCCGCCGGCCCGGCGTGGCTCAACAGTGCCGACCAGTCGACGCTCTCGCCCGGCGTGATCACGAAGTAGCGTCCTCCGCGCGATCCTCGCGGGGCGAAGCGGTCCTCCGCTTCGCCCCGTTCGTTTTCGGAGCCGGCATTCGACCATCGGACCATCAGACCATTCGACCATCGGACCACCATGACCCACTCCACCGTCCGCCTCTTCGCCGACACGCTCGGCAAGTACACGCAGTGCGAGGTCCTGCTTCCGGACCGCCCCGAGCCGGGGCGGCCCGTGCCGGCGCTCTACCTCCTGCACGGCCTCTCCGACGACCAGTCGATCTGGATGCGCCGCACCGCGATCGAGCTCTACGCGGGCGGTCTCTACCTCGCCGTCGTGATGCCGAACGGCGACCGCTCGTTCTACTCCGACCTGCGCGACGGCTCCCGCTACTTCGCCTACCTCACGGAGGAGCTTCCCGCCCTGATGGAGTCGTACTTCCCGCTCTCCCGCGAGCGGTCCGGGCGCTTCGTCGCGGGGCTCTCGATGGGCGGCTGGGGCTCCTTCAAGGCCGCGCTGAACCGTCCCGACCGCTACGCCGCCGTCGCCGGGCTCTCGTCGGTCTGCGACCTGAAGTGGCTGCGCGGGGGCAACCCCGCGCTCTACGAGGCGAACTTCGGCGCGGACTACGACCCCGCCCCGCCGAACGACCTCTTCGCCGCCGCGGAGAGGGTCGCCGCGCTCCCGCCCGCGGGGCGTCCCGCGCTCTTCCAGTACTGCGGCGTAGACGACTTCCTCTGGAAGGACAACCTCCGCTTCCGCGACCACCTCCGCGCGCTCGGCCTCGACCCGCATTGGGAGGAGGGCCCCGGCGGCCACAGCTGGGGGAACTGGGACGAGCGCATCCGCCACGTCCTCGCCTGGCTCCCGCTTTCGGAGAACACGACGAAGACCGGCTCGATCGGCGTGTAGCGCGGGCGCTACGGCTCGAACTTCGAGAGGTCGTCGAGGATCAGGTCCGCCGCGGAGAGATCCTGCGGCGGGTGGTCCGGCAGGCGGAGGGCGACGACGCGCATGCCGGCGGCCCTGCCGGCGGCGACGCCCGCCTCGCTGTCCTCGAAGACGGTGCAATCCGCCGGGTCGGCGCCGAGCTTCCGCGCGGCGAGGAGGAAGCAGTCCGGGGCGGGCTTGCCGCGCTCGTATTCGCCGCTGCCCACGATCGCGCGGAAGCAGTCGCGGACGCCCGCGATCGCGAGGGCGTCCTCGATCTGCGAGGGCGTCGAGCCGGACGCCACCGCGCACGGCGCGCCCGCCGCGGCGAGGCGCCGGATGAGCGCGATCGTGCCGGGGATGCGGACGTCGGTCGCGGCGACGCGCGCCTTGAAGAACGCGTCGGATTTGTGCGCGAGCTCGTCGGAGGGGATCGAGGCGAGGTCGGGGAAGCGCTCGACGATGCGCGCGTAGGAGGAGCTCCACGCCTTGCCGTAGACGATCTCCATCGTCCAGGAGGTCGGCACGGGGTGGCCGAGCGCGGCGAGCGTGTCGGCGAGGGCGTCGATCCAGATGACGTCCGTGTCGGTGATGGTGCCGTCGAGGTCGAAGAGGTAGGCGCGCATGGTCAATGCTGAATGCTGGATGCTGAATGAGGAATGAACGGTGCCGGCCGGGGCGCGATGGGTCAGGGAAGGGGCCGGGGGCGGTCGCCGAAGCGGCGGACGAAGTTGTCGCGGTAGACGGCGCGGAGGACGTCGTCGGGGAGATGGAGCGGGCGCAGGACGCCGAGGTCGCAGTCGTGGAAGCGGAAGGGTTCGGAGCGCTCGAGGAAGGCGCGCGGGAGGTTCACGATGAAGCCGAAGTTCCACGTGTAGGTCGAGAGGTCCTCCGACGAGTGCCAGTCGTCGCTGTCGCTCCCGAAGAGGAAGCGGTCGCGGTGGCGGAGGAAGAGGCCCCGCCACGTCTCCGGGTCGCGCGACATGCCCGCGAACATCTCGCCGCCGGGCGTGAGGTCGAAGCAGAGATGGGGGTAGGCCTCGAGCAGGCGCGCGGCCTCGTCCGGGCGGTCGCCGAGGAAGAAGAGGTGCGCGAGCGTGAGGCGCAGGCGCGGGTGCGCCGCGAGCGCGCCCTCGACCTCGTCGCGGATCTGCGCGAGCGACGGGAACGAGGCGTCGTAGGCCCACGTCTCGCCCGCGGCGGCGCGGGCGGGGTCCCAGAAGTCCGGCGGGTCGCCGGCGTGGAGCGTGAGAGGGAGGCCTGTCTCCTCGAGGAAGGAGAGGAAGGGGGCGAGGGTCGGTCCGTCGATCGGCAGGCCGAAGCGCCTGCGGATGCCGGGCTTTCCGAGGAGGAGCTTGAAGCCGTCATAGCCCTCGGCGATGCGGGCGCGGGCCTGCGCGAGGAGGTCGGCGGGGTCGTCGAGGCCGCCGAATCGCAGGTCGAGCCCGGCGCAGGCGTAGACGGGGCGGTCGGGGCGCTCGGCGTTCAGGGCGCGCTTTACGGCGAGGCAGCGGGCGTTGTTGTCCGCGTCGATCTCCTCGCGGTGGCTGCTGGCGGGGAGGCCGAGCAGCGCGACGCGCTCCATGCCGAAGTGCTCCATGAGCCCGCGGACCATCTGCGCGTCCCAGGCCGCGTCGTGCGCGCCGGAGAGGTGCACGTGCGCGTCGCAGAGCGGCAGGTCCGCGCGGTAGCCGTTGAACGCGGGGTTCGTGACGCCCGCCGGCGGAACTTCGTTCGGGTTGAAGGGGACGTCCATGGCGGTGCGGAGGGCGGACGCTAGCGGAGGGCGGCGCGGAGCTCGACGGCGGCCGCGCGCCGCACCTCGGCCCAGGCGCGGAGGTCGGCGACGGCCCCTTCGGGGACTTCGACGAGCGGGGTTCCGCATGCGCCGCAGCATCCGCCGGGCGCGAGGATCGGCGCGCCGCAACGGGGGCAGGCCCGCTCGAGCACCTCGCCGCAGAGCGCGCAGTGCGTGCCGGCGCCCGCCGTCCCGAGCGGGAGGAAGAGCAGCTCTCCGCCGAGCCAGTAGGGGAGGTTCGACGGGCATTCGAAGTTCGGGCACCTCGCCCGCGCGCCGGGCGCCGCCGGCGCGGTCGCGGCGTCGCCGACGCCATCGCCGACAGGCGCCGCGAGCCCGAGCAGCTCCGCGAACTTCGCGACCGTCTCGCGCGAGACCTTGCCGCGCACTCCCGCCTCGAACTCCGAGACCTGCGACTGGCGGCACCCCGCCTTCGCCGCCAGATCCGACTGCGACCAGTGGGCCGCCCGGCGCGCGGCGCGCACCAGGAGGTGGAATGGTTCTGCGGGGTCGGAAGGCATGGGGCGGTAGTATGCCCCAACCGCCGTTCCGGAGCAAGTAAAACTTATCGACAATTGTTGATAATTGTGTTGATATTCAGTCTGCGTCCGGTATCCGGACCGGGGTTCTGCATGGTTGTCTACAAGGGTTGTCGAAAACGCGAACAACCACGTGTTTTCGCGGTTTTCCTCGCATTTTTCATCTTTAAGGAACCGGCCGGCCGGAAATATCGACAGATTATCAACTCAATGGATCGATCCTCCTTTCGTCTCCCGGTCGGCTTCGGTGGGGCGAGGCGTCCCCGCCGAGCCGCGGAGGCTCGCCCGCCATCGAGTACATGGTCTGCGCAAGGTCGGCTACGGTGGGGCGACGCGTCCCCGCCGAGCCGCGGCGGCTTGCCCGGAGGACTCGCCCTACCGACGGATGCGCGGTCCGCGCGGGGCGCGGCTGGCGCCGGCCGGAGGGTTGTGGTAGAATCGCCGTCGCTTCTGCACCTCCCGACATGAGCGACAAGATCTTCCTCGACAGCAACGGTCTCACGCGCGACAGCTTCACCCTCGCGCGCCGCATCTACGACTCCGGCTTCCGGCCCGACGTCATCATCGGCCTCTGGCGCGGCGGCACGCCCGTCGCGGTCGCCATCCAGGAGTTCCTCCACTACCTCGGCGTCGACTGCTACCACACCGCCGTCAAGACCCAGGCCTACACCGGCATCGGCGAGCACAAGCACCCCGTCGTCGAGAACCTCGGCGTCCTGCTGGACCACCTCCGGGACGCCGAGCACGTCCTCGTCGTCGACGACATCTTCGACAGCGGCGACACGGTCGCCGCCGTGAAGGAGACGCTGAAGCCCTTCGTGAAGGACCTCCGCTTCGCCACGCTCTACTACAAGCCCGCCCGCTCCCGCTGGCCGTTCAAGCCCGAGTTCTACCTCAAGGAGACCGACTCCTGGCTCGTCTTCCCCCACGAGCTCATGGGCCTCACGCCCGAGGAGGTGCGCGAGAAGGACCCGGAGGTCGCCCGCCTGCTCGGACTCTAATGGACAATGCTGAATGTTGAATGCTGAATGCTGAATGGCCGGCCCCTTCAACCGCTTCAACTCCTTCAACCCTTCAACCCTTCAACCCTTCAACCCTTCGACCCGATGCCGTCTGGTTCCCACATCCGGATCCTGAGCGAGGACGTCGCCAACAAGATCGCCGCGGGCGAGGTGGTCGAGCGCCCCGCGTCGGTCGTGAAGGAGCTGATGGAGAACGCGCTCGATGCGGGCGCGACGCGCATCGACGTGACGATCACCGCGGGCGGGCGCCGGCTCGTCTCGGTCTCCGACAACGGCTCCGGCATGGGTCGCGACGACGCGCTTCTCGCCCCCGAGCGCCAGGCCACCTCGAAGCTGCGCACGGCGGAGGACCTCGCGCGCATCGGCACGATGGGCTTCCGCGGCGAGGCGCTCCCCTCGATCGCGTCCGTCTCGCGCTTCACGCTGCGCACGCGCCGCGCGGAGGACGACGCCGGCACCGAGGTCGAGATCGTCGGCGGCCGCACGGTCGCCGTCCGCGACTGCGGCGCGCCCCCCGGCACGACGGTCGAGGTGCGCGACCTCTTCTTCAACGTCCCCGCGCGCCGCGCCTTCCTCCGCTCCTACGCCACCGAGCAGGCGCACGTCCGCGGCATGTTCCTCGTCCACGCCATCGCGTGGCCCGCCGTCGCCTTCTCGCTCGTGTGCGACGGCGACCCCGTCCACCGCCTCCGCCCCGCCGCCTCTCTGCGCGAGCGGCTCGACGACCTCTTCGGCGCGGGCTACATGGACGGCTTCGTCCCGATCGACCACGCGACCTCCGCCGTCCGCGTGACCGGCTGGGCCGGACTCCCCTCGCAGACGCGCGCCGACACCGCCGGGCAGTACGTCTTCGTGAACGGCCGACCCTCCACCGCGCCCGTCGTGCAGGCCGCCATCCGCGAATCCTACCCGCACCTGCCGCAGGGTCGCCGCCCCGTCCTCTTCCTCTTCCTCGAGCTTCCGCCCGAGGAGGTCGACGTCAACGTCCACCCCACCAAGCGCGAGGTCCGCTTCCGCGCCGTCGGGGCGGTCCGTGACGCCGTCCTCGCCGCCCTCGCCAAGGCGCTCGGCGGCGTCCCGGGCGCCGCGCCCGCGCCTCCCGCGGCCCCGGCTCCGGAAGCGTCGGCCTCCGACCGCCTCGGCGGCTTCGGCCCCGCCCTTCCGCCCGGTCCGGTGCAGCCCACCTTCGCGCCGATCGACGACCGCACCTTCGCCCCGCCGGTCCCCGGCGGCGGCCTTTCCTCCGCGCGTGGCGGGGTGCCCGACCCCGCCACGCCGCTCCCGCCGCCGCCGGCAGGG
>CAMNDA010000403.1 GCA_946534745.1 uncultured Verrucomicrobiota bacterium
GCGGGCGACGGTCTCGTCGAACGGCGCGTCGCCCTGCGCGCGCAGGACGATGCGCGAGACCTTGGCCGCGCCGGGCGCGGGCTCGGCGGGCGCGGCGGCGGCGGCGAGCGCGAGCGGCAGGGCGAGGAGGACGGCGGAGATGCGCATGGGGGAGAAGGGATCGGCGTTCCGCGCGGAATGCGGGAACGGGCGCCATTCTACACGTTTCCCCGCGCGCGGGCAACCCCGCGCGCAAACCGCCGAATCCCGTCCGCCGGACGCCCCGGGCGTCCGAGGACGGCGGGCGCGGTTTTCCCGGTTGCATCCGGCGGGGCGTTGTGAGAGAATGGGAGCCGTTGGAGATCGATCCGAATTTCCATAAGTCACACGATTGACCTGAAATGAGCGAAATCCTCCGCGAAGTCCTCGAAACCCCCGTCGCCGGCTCCTACGACGTGCTCGTCGCGGGCGGCGGCCCCGCCGGCGTCGCCGCCGCCGTGTGCGCGGCGCGCCTCGGCGCGAAGACCTGCCTCGTCGAGCAGACCGGCGTCGTCGGCGGCGTCGCCACCTCGGGACTCATGAGCCACTGGACCGGCAACACGCGCGGCGGCATCTACGAGGAGATCCTCGAGCGCTCGAAGGACTCGGACGACCCCGCGCTGCGCCAGACGATCAACCCGGACCGGCTCCAGGACTGCCTCCTCTCGATGCTCGCCGAGGCGGGCGCGGAGCTGCGGCTCTACACGTTCGTCTCGGCGCCGCTGATGGAGGACGGGCGCGTCGCGGGCGTGGTCTGCGAGAGCAAGAGCGGGCGGCAGGCGCTGCGCGCGAAGGTCGTCGTGGACGCCTCGGGCGACGGCGACGTCGCCGCGCGCGCCGGCGCCGCGTTCGAGCTCGGCCGCGCGGGCGACCACGCGATGCAGCCGATGACGCTGATGTTCAAGCTCGGCGGCGTGGACACGGACCGCGCGATCTTCCCCCAGGCCTTCGAGCACCGCATCGAGGTGCCGGCGGGCGAGATCCAGGCCCTCGGCAAGGCCGAGCTCCCCTCCCCCGCCGGCCACGTGCTGCTCTACCGCTCGACGCTGCCCGGGGTCGTCACGGTGAACATGACGAACCTTACGCACGTCGACGGCACGAAGGCCGAGGACCTCACGAAGGCGCAGATCGCCTGCCACGGGCAGATCGGGCCGATCGTCGACTTCCTGCGGCGCCGCGCCCCGGGGTACGAAAAGTGCTTCGTCATCTCGTCCGCCGCGCAGATCGGCGTGCGCGAGACGCGCCACTTCAAGGGCGTCTCGACGATCACGGAGGAGGACATCCTCGCGGCGCGCGTCTTCCCGGACTGGGTCGTGACGAAGGCCCACTTCAACTTCGACATCCACAACGTCGAGGGCGCGGGCCTGGACGCGCACGGCAGCCAGGCGACCTTCACGCAGCGCAAGGGCTACACGATCCCCTACGGGTGCCTCGTGCCGGAGACGCTCGACGGCCTGCTCCTCGCGGGCCGCTCGATCTCCGGGACGCACAAGGCGTGCAGCAACTTCCGCGCGATGCCGATCTGCGCGAACGTCGGCCAGGCGGCCGGCGTCGCCGCGGCGCTCGCCGCGCGCGCCGGCGTGCAGCCGCGCGCCGTCCCGGTCGCGGACATCCAGGCCGAGCTGCGCAGGCAGGGCGTGGAGCCGTAGGGGCAGCGACCGCCGTTCAGAGGGCGATGTCGCGCCAGACGCCCTGGCAGGGGTTGCCCATGACGAAGCGGACGCGCCCCGCCGCCAGGTCCGCGACGAAGGCGTAGTTCGTCGCGCTCGCCAGCGGCAGGTCCTCCGGCGGCGTGCCCGGCGCGGGATGGACGCAGATCGAGGGGCGTCCGTCCTCGTGGTCGGCGAGGAACCGCTCCGCGTCGGCCATCGTCAGGCCCGCACGGCCGCGCAGCAGCGCGGAGAGGCGGTCGTAGCGCGCGGAGGTGCTCCCGCCGGGCGGGTCGCCGGAACGGTAGCGCGGTGAGACGAAGTGGTTCGTGTGGACGAAGACGCCGCCCTCGGGACGCAGCTCCGCCGCGCCGTCCGGGTCGAGCTCGAACGCGATGCAGCGGCCGTCGCGCGCCGTGACGGCCAGGCACGCCGGGGCGGGGACGGGAGGGGCGGCGACGCGGCGGAACGCCTCGTCCGCCGTCGGCGCCTCGAGGACGTGGCGCATGCGGACGTGGAGCGGGACGCCCCCGCCCTTCCGCGGGGAGGAGAGCGCGTTGAGCGTGAGGCAGAAGCCGGCGGCGCTGACGCCCTTGCCGCCGACCATTCCGGCCTCGAGCGGCATCCAGACCGCCGGACGGCCGCCCTCGGCGGGAAGGCGCGCGAGGATCGTCGCCCCGCGCTGGGCGCTCGAGTAGTCCCACGTCTGCCCGGCGAGCACGGCGCCGTCCGCCGTCGCGGGCGGGACCGCCGCGAACGCGGTGCACTCGCCCTCCGGCGCCGGCTCTCCCGGCTCGAGGCCGGAGTAGAGGATCTCGCTGCGGAGGTTGAGCGCGAGGACATCCTCGAAGCCGATCCCGGCGCCGGCCGCGATGCCGCGCATCTCCTCGGCGTACGGGGCGAACTCGCCCGCGAGCGCCGGCGCGAAGGCGCGCGCGGCGGCGCGGGCGTCCTCCCACGAGAAGGGGTTGCGCCACTTGCGGGCGAACCTGGCGCGGTAGGTGTCGAGGCTGCGCATCACCTGCGCGCGGCACGCCGAGCCGTGCGCCAGGCCCCTGTCGTACGGGGCGCCGGCGAGCACGATCTCGGGAACTTTCCGGTCGTCTTCCATGCCCCGAGTCTAGCAGAAGACGGCGGTCCGCCGCAACGGGGGTTGACTCGGGGCGGGGCGCTCTGGTAGGATGTCGGGCATGGGGACGGACGGTCCCGCGCCGGCCGCCCCCTCTTTTCGGAAACACAAGTCAACCGATTGATTGAAGGAACCACGATGAACACGCTCCGTTCCGCACTCGCGCGCGGCCTCGCCGCGCTCTCGCTCGCGGCCGTGCTGCTCGCGCCGCCCGCCGCCGCCGCCGTCCACGAGGACGACTGGCTCAAGGTCGAGACGCCCGACAAGGTGTCGCCCGGATCCGGCTTCCAGGTCAAGGTCACGCTCAAGCGCGATCTGGGGCCCGAGGACAACGTCTCGGTCGCGATGCACCGCATGAAGCCCGATGGCAACTGGCGCGACACGGGCGAGTGGCGTCCGCCGCAGTCGATGAAGAAGGGCGAGACGAAGGTCTACTCCTTCACCGCCGCGTGGGCGGAGGACATCGGCCACTTCGGCCCGCTCGTCTTCACCGCGCCGAAGGGCGACTGGAACAAGGCCACGCACAAGCTCTTCTGCGGCAAGATCGAGTGGGCGATGTCGCCCGAGCAGGCCGCCGCGAAGAAGAAGGCCCAGGAGGAGGCCGAGGCCCGCAAGCGGCCGCCGGCGGGCATCACCTACAAGAAGAGCTGGCTCCAGCCGCGCGGGTTCTTCAAGCCCGGGACGGACGAGCCCCTGAAGGAGCTCCGCGAGGGCGACTCCTTCGAGCTCGTCGCGGACTACTACCTCGACCCCTCCGAATACTGGAACGACAAGTGCCACGTCGTCGCGTTCCCCTGCGGCCCGTGGATCGACAACCCGGACGGCGTCTACGAGAAGAGCGCGCACCACGTCGGCTACGAAGGGCTCGGCTGGTCGTTCAAGGCCGTGACGCCCGGCAAGGGCACCGTGCGCTTCCGGCAGACGCTCAAGAAGGCCTACCGCTACAACTCGCTCTTCTACCACGTCCGCTTCCGCGGCGGCGACGACAAGGACTTTCCGTGGACGAAGACCTGCGGCGCGCCGGCGATCGCCCGCCACCTGGACGGCCTCGACCTCGTCGCGCCCGTGCCCGGCGGCCTCTTCGTCCAGGGGAGGGAGAAGCCCGTGCTCGACCTCCTCGCGGCCCCCGGCTCGAAGCAGGGCGCGGAGGTCTCGATCCGCCTCTTCGCGCTCGACTCCGACGGCAAGCTCGACGAGGTCGGCGTCGCGAAGGCCGCGATGCCCGCCGAGGGCGCGACGGCGAAGGTCGACCTTTCGCCCGTCGTCGGCAGGCGCCTCGGCTGCTTTCTCGCCGAGGGGCGCTGCGGCGACCTCGCGGTCGACGCGTTCTTCGCCGTGATCCCCGACGTGCGGAAGGCGCTCGGCGGCCGCAAGGCGCCCTTCGGCGCGACGGACCTCAGCTCCGAGGACGAATGCGCCGCCGCGGGGCGGCTCGGCCTCTCGGTCTGCCGCCTCTTCATCGGCTGGGGCGGGCTCGTCCCGCAGCGCGGGCAGTACCGCTTCGACGGCCTCGCCGCCCGCATGGACCGCATGGAGAAGCACGGCGTGCAGCCGTGGCTGATGCTCACCGGCGCGCCCGAGTGGGTGCTGCCGCCCGACGTCCACTCGCCCGGCTTCGAGCCGTATCCCTTCGACGAGGCCGGCTGGCGCGAGAGCATCCGCGCGATCTCGCAGAAGTTCGGCAGCCGCGTCTACGGCATCGAGTGGCTCAACGAGATCGTTCCGGGCAACAAGAGCAAGAACCCCGTCGCCGACTACAAGCGCTTCTGCGAGATCGGCGCCGAGGAGCTGCACAAGGTGAACCCCAAGGCCAAGTCCATCCTCGCCGGCGGCCTCTGGCCACGCAACTTCCGCCTCGACATGCTCGGCGCCGGCATCGACCGGTGCATCGACGTCCTTCCGATCCACTACAGCTCCTACGAAGGCGCCAAGGAGGCGCTCGCCGACGCCGCGAGCGGCGGCGTGAAGTCCGTCTGGAACGACGAGACCGCCTCGGGCATCTCCGTCTGGCGGATGCCCGGGCGCGAGGCGCTCGAACGCAGCGTCCTGATGAGCCGCTACATCCTCCGCACCTGGCCCGAGCAGCTCGCGGCCGGCGTCGACGGCCTCATCTACTTCGGCGGCGAGGCGAACCCCGCCGGCAACTGGAAGTACCTCCTGGACGACCACACGCCGCGGCCCGTCGCCGCCACGCTCGCCGTGATGTCCGCCAAGCTCGGCGACGCCCGCCCCGTCGGCGTCTACTACGCCGAGCCCGGCGCGCGCGTCGTCGTCTTCGAGAAGACCGACGGCTCCGCGCTCGCGGTCGTCGGCTCCCTGAACGGCGACCCCGCCTCCGCGCCCGTCTCGGTGAAGCTCCCCGCCGCGCCCGGCGCGAAGGTCGTCCGCACCGACCACCAGGGCAACGCCACGGCGCTCGCCGCGGGGGCCGACGGCACGGTCGCCGTCTCCGCCGGCGCGATGCCCGCGTTCTACGAGGGCCTCCCGCTCGACCCGCTCGCGATCCGCTGCGCGCTGGAGATCGACGGCCAGGACACGGTCGTGCCCAAGCCCGCCGTGAGCTTCGTCCGTAGCTCCGCCCCGAGCCTGCGCGCCGCCGTCCGCAACCCGCTGCGCGTCCCCGTCGAGGGCGTCGTCGGCTTCGCGATCGGAGGCAAGGACGCCGGGCGCAAGCCCTTCAAGCTCGCCCCCGGCGCGAGCGAGCACCTCGTCCTCGACGTCCCCGCCGGCGTCCTCCCGGACGGCCTCGCGGACGCCGTCGCCGGGCTCTCGTGGAAGCCCGGCAAGGCGACGAAGCCCGTCTCCGCCAAGCGCGCCTTCACCGTGGACACGATCGACCCCTCCTCGCTCGGCAACCTGCTCGCGAACGGCTCGTTCGAGAAGGGCAAGAACGGCTGGAACGGCAACGGGAGCATCGTCGACCTGCCCGGCGGCCGCCCCGGCGAGGAGGGCCGCGCGCTCTCGCTCGACCACGCGGAGGGCTACGTGCAGTGCCTCCAGAAGGTTCCGAACCCCGCCCCCGGCCGCGAGCTGCTGTACACCGCGTGGGTCCGCACCGAGGACATGTACGCGGGCTCGAACCTCTCGCTCGTCCGCAAGGACGGCGCCTGGAACAACCTCTACATCCCGGACGTCTTCTGCGCCCCGAAGGACTCCGCCGGCGCCTGGCAGATCATGGTGAAGGCCTTCTCGACCGATCCGGACAACAAGGACATCCAGGTGCAGCCCGTCGCCAAGGGCAAGAACGGCACCGCGCTCTACGACCACGTCCGCCTCACCGTCCGCGACGGCTCCGACTGGGCCGCCGAGGCCTACCGCACGGCGAAGCCCAAGGCGATCGACGGCGACCTCTCCGACTGGGACTTCGCCGACCCGCTGCCGCTGCTGGGCGGCAACCAGATTTCCGCCGAGGGCGGATACAAGTGGACGCCCGAGAACCTCTCCGGCGTCGCGCAGCTCGCGTGGGACGCCGACTCGCTCTACCTCGCCGTGCGCGTGCGCGACGACGTCCATGCGGCGCAGACCGGCGAGAAGACGCTCGAGGGCGACGCGCTCCAGATCGGCCTGCACCCGGCCAACCGCATCCCGGGCACCGAGGCCCGCGCGATCGAGTGGCACGTCTCCGCCGCGAGCCCGGGCAGCGGTTCCGGAAAGCACACCGTCTTCCGCCCCGCCGCGCACGCCGCGGGCCTCGCGAGCGGGCAGCTCGCGAAGGACTCCTCCGTCTACGAGATCGCCGTGAAGCGCGCCGGCAAGGACACCTGCTACGAGCTGCGCATCCCGTGGACCGAGGCGGGCGGCGTCCGCCCTCAGCCCGGCGTGCGCCTCGGCCTCTCTCTGCGCCTCCTCGACGCCGACAACGGCGCCGCGCGCGGCTCTGCCGCCTGGGGCCGCGGCCTCGCGCCCTCGTGGAGCCCGAGCGCGTTCGGATCATTGGTTCTGTTGCCATGACCTCCGTCCGCATCCTCGACATCGCCGCCGAAGCCGGCGTCTCCCGCTCGCTCGTGTCCAAGGTCCTCAGCGGCCGCATGGGCACGAGCACCGTGCGGCCCGAGCTGGCCTCCCGCATCCGGACGATCGCCCAGGCGCGCGGGTTCGTCCCGAACGCCGCCGCGCGCTCGCTGCACTCCGGGCGACAGGACGCCGTGGCGGTGTTCCTCTCCCGCCACGGCACGGAGGGCAGCGCCCTCCTGGAGCGCTTCCTCGACGGCGCCTCGCGCGAGCTCTCGCGCACCGGGCGGCGCATGGGGCTCAAGTTCTTCCACGGCGAGGACGAATTCCGCCGCGAGTGCCTCCCCCTGGCGTTCCGTGCCCGCGTGGACGGCGTCCTCGTCGGCGGCATGCCCTACTTCGACATCGCGCCCGCGCTCCTCGAGGTCGCCGACCGCGGCCTGCCCGTCGCGACCGTCTTCGGCGACCCCGTCGCGCCGGAGATCCCGAACGCCGGCGTCTCGCAGGAGGCGGTCGGCGAGGTCGCCGCCAGGCACCTGCTCTCGCGCGGCTGCCGCCGTCCGCTCGTCCTCTCCTCCCCGGGATTCGCCGAGAGGATCGGAGAGCGCCGCCTCGCGGGCTTCCGCACCGTGATGGAGGCCGCCGGCGCGCCGGTGCCGGACGATCGTGTCGTCGCCATCCGCCGCACGTACGCGCCCAAGGCGGACGCGCTCGCGCGGATCGTCGCCGCCGCGCGCCGCCGCCGGATCGACGCCGTCTTCTGCGAGTCGGACCGCGGCGCCGCGCTCGTC
>CAMNDA010000404.1 GCA_946534745.1 uncultured Verrucomicrobiota bacterium
GGGACGCGGAGGCCGCGGTATTCGACGGGGTGGGTGAACTGGGGGAAGTCGAGGAGGCCGGTTTCGAAGCTTTCGTCCTGCGTGGCGCCGTCGCCCCCGAGGACGCCGGGGAGGAGGCGGACCGTCGCGTCGATGACGCACGCGGCGGGGAGGGCGCCGTTGGTGAGGACGTAGTCGCCGATCGAGATCTCCTCGGGCTGGAGGATCTGCCGCACGCGGTCGTCGATGCCCTCGTAGTGTCCGCACAGGAAGATCAGGTGCCTCTCCTGCGCGAGGCGGTGGGCGTCGGCCTGGACGAAGGGTTTTCCGGAGGGCGTCATCAGGAGGACCTTGGAGCCTTCCTCCCGGACGGACTCGACGGCGCGGACCAAGGGGTCGGGCAGCATGATCATGCCCGGGCCGCCGCCGTAGGGCCGGTCGTCGGTGGTGTGGCGCTTGTCCTCGGTGAAGTCCCTCGGGTTGACGATCCGGAACCGGACCGCTCCCTTGCGGGAGGCTCGGCCGATCATGCTTTCCGAGAGGAACCCCCGGATCATCTCCGGGAACTCGGTCACGACGTCGACCGACAGGGGGATGGACGCGGCGTCCGCCACGGCGACCTCCGGCGCCCCCGCGCGCGGCGCGGGGGCGAGCGGCTAGCCCTCGGCGGCCTTCGCGGCCTTCGCGAGCTTCGCCTTCTTGCCTTTGGAGATCTTCTGGTGCGTGTGCTCCGGCTTGCCCTCGTCGGCGCGCTTCTGGCGCTTGAGGAGGCTCTGCACCACGGGGCTCACGATCGCGCCGACGCCCTTCCAGTAGGCGATGCGGTCGAGCTTGAGCTCGTAGTTCTTGCCGGGCTGGCGCGGGGAGTACCAGCCGAGGTTCTCGATGAAGCGCCCGTCCCGGGGGAAGCGGGTGTCGGCGGCGACGACGCGGAACGAAATGTCCCGGTTGGCGCCGGTACGGGTGAGTCTGACTTTGACGGACATAGGGTCCTCTTGTTTCTTGTTTTGCGGTGCGTGCAAGGGGGCTGCGCCCGGGCGTCCCGCGCGCAACGGGCGGGGATTATTGCACAAGTCCCCGCGAAAATCCAGCGAAATCTTCGCGCCCGCGAGCGGCCGGTCAGACGTGGTAGAGGTTCGGGATCGCGAAGGGCAGCGGCGGGAAGGGGGAGGGCTCGGGGCCGAAGCAGGCGCGCACCAGCTCGGCGGAGGAGAGCTCCTTCGACGGAAGGCGCGTGCCGGGGCGGATCACGGGCGCGTAGGCCTCGAGCAGGCGGTCGCGGTCGAGGACGTTGAGCGACAGGCTGCGCGGGTTCATCCAGGCGCACGCGGCGCGGGCGCGCTCGGCGAGCGCGCGCGTCGCGTCGCAGACGGGGAGCTCGAGCTGCAGGCACGAGTCGAGCCTCTTCGTCGCCTCGGCGGCGATCTCGAGGATGCCGTCGACGGAGCCGCTCGCCTCGTCGATGCGGTGCCACTTGGGCGCGATCACGGCCCAGGCGTCGGGCTCCGACGCGCCCTCGGGCGTGGCGGTCCAGACCTCGCAGTCGCCGCGGCGCAGGCGCAGGCGATAGCGCTCGAGCGGCTCGACGACGTACGCGGCGGCGGTACGCTCGCGCAGGGCGAAGAGCGCGGGCGTGACGGCCTCCTCGGCCATCGGGCCGTGCGAGAAGCGGCGGACCCTGCGCGTGCGGGCGATCTTGCCGATCGAATGCGCGTCGAGGCCGTAGTCGAGGGTGAGCCCGCCGGTCTCGAAGCCGAAGTGCGCGTAGCGGTCGTGGCGTCCGCCGAGCCAGACGAGCGCGACGCCGAGCGAGCGGAGGCGCTCCAGCTGCGCCTTCATGAGCGCCGACATGCAGCCCCGGCCGAGCCACTCCTTCGCGGTCGAGACCTGGCCGACGCCGGCGATCGGGACGTCGCACCCCGCCACGCGGAGCGTCATCGGGTAGGCGCCGATGCACGCGACGATGTTCCCGGCGTCGTCGCGCACGACGGCGTGGTCGCCCATCGCCTCGTCGGTCGGGCGGAAGATGTCCGGGAAGAGCTCCTCGAACCGGCAGTGGTTCGGGTTCTCGCGGCGGAACACGGACGGGAGGAAGTCGAGCAGCTGCTCGCAGTCGGCGGCGGTGGCGAAGGAGACGTTCATGGTCGGATGGTCTGGTGGTCGGATGGTCGGATGGTCTGATCGTTGCGAGACTCAAGTCGCAAGACGCAAGACGAAAAGGAGCGATTATTCTTCGAGGGCGGAGAAGGCCTGTTCGACGAGGGAGGAGATGGTACGGTTGCGGACGGACTTCGAGGCCTTGGAGTCGAGGTCTCCCTGCGGGGCCGGGACGCCGGTGCCCATCGTGACGACGATCACGCGGCGGCCGTTGCGCAGTACGGAGACGGCGAGCGAGTAGCCCGCGGCCTTGGTGTAGCCGGTCTTGAGGCCGTCGGCGCCGGCGATGCGAGAACCGGGCTGGAGGACGGGGTTGTGCGTGCGCATCTCGAAGAGCCGGGGCGCGGGACGGAACACGCGGAAGTCCGTCCCCGTGTACCGGAAGATGTCGGGGTGGCGGCAGAGCTCGCGCGCGAGGATCGCCATGTCGCGCGGCGTGGAGACGTCGTGCAGCCCGCCCGCGTCGGGCGGGAGGCCGTGGACCGAGCGGAAGCGCGTGTCCCTCATCCCGAGCTCGGCGGCGCGGGCGTTCATGCGCTCGACCATCGCCTCGCAGGACCCCGCCACGTGCTCGGCGATGGCGACGGCGGCGTCGTTCGCGCTCTGGATCATGAGCGCGTAGAGCATGTCCTCGAGCGTGAAGCTCTCCTTCGGGTCGAGGTAGACCTGCGAGCCGCCGGTCTGGAACGCGCGGGCCGACACGCCGACCATGTCGTTCGTCCGCGCCTCGCCGCGCTCGATCATCTCCTGGACGAGAAGCAGGTCCATCATCTTCACCATGCTCGCGGGGATGCAGGGCTCGTCCGGATGGTCGGAGAAGAGGATGCGGCCCGACGCCGCGTCGACGGCGATCGCGCCGCGGTAGGGGTTGCGCGAGATCGTCCGGCCCGCCTTCGGCGTGCGCGCGATCGCGTCGACCGCGGCGGCCGAGGGCGACGCGCGGCCCTCCTCGAGGAGCGCGGAGCCGGGAAGGACGGAGGGAGAATGCTGAATGCTGAATGCTGAATGCTGAATGGATGGAGGCGCGGGCGCCTCCTCGACCGGGGGCGCGGGCGCCTCTGCCGCGGGCGCGGCCGGCGCGGAGGCGAGCTCGCCGCCCGCGGCCCGGAGAGCGGCAAGCGCGGCGCGCGTGGCGCGGGCCTCCTCGGCCAGCGCGGCGGCGCGCGCGGACGCGGCGGCGGCCTCGGCCTCGAGCTCGACGATGCGGGCGGCGAGCTGTTCGGCGGTGCCGCCGGCCGGAGCCTCCGGCGCGGGCTCGCGCCCGCAGGAGGCGCAGAGGAGGAACAGGGCGGGAAGGACGGCGGCGGGCGGGAGGCGGCGCTTCATGGGCATCGTGGCGGGGTGTCGGGAACGCGGCGGATTCTACACCATCGCGACGCCCCGCGCAAACGCGCCGGACAGGGCGCGGACCGCGGTTGAAATCCGCGGAAACATCGCGTAGAATACCGCGCCGTCCACCACGCAACCAATCCCCCCATGAGCGCCATCGAAAACGTCCTCGTCGTCAACTCCGGCTCCTCCTCCCTCAAGTTCACCCTCTACCGCATCGACGGGGAGAAGCGCCTCGCCAACGGCCTCGTCGAGCGCATCGGCTCCGACAGCGCCAACATGGTCTACCGCCGCGGCGACGAGCCCAAGGCCGAGCACGCCGTCCAGGCGCGCGACCACGCCGAGGCGCTGCAGCTCGTCTGCAAGGCCCTCACGGACCCCGCCACGGGCGTCCTGAAGTCGCTCGACGAGGTCGACGCCATCGGCCACCGCGTGCTCCACGGCGCGGACCTCTTCAAGGAGGCGACGCTCGTCACGCCCGAGTCGCTCGCCGGCATGAAGGGCCTCATCCCGTTCGGTCCGCTCCACATGCCCCCGAACATCGGCGGCATCGAGGCGTGCCAGAAGATCTTCCCCGGCGTCCCCAACGTCGCCGTCTTCGACACCGCGTTCCACCAGACGATGCCGCCCTGCGCCGCGCGCTACGCGATCCCGGACGAGTTCCGCACGAAGTACGGCATCCGCAAGTACGGCTTCCACGGCACGTCGCACCACTTCGTGACGCTCGCCGCGGCCGAGTTCCTCGGCAAGCCCGCCGACCAGGTGAACCTCGTCACCTGCCACCTCGGCAACGGATCCTCGCTCGCCGCGATCAAGAACGGCAAGGTCTACGACACGACGATGGGCCTCACGCCTCTCGCCGGCGTCGTGATGGGCACGCGCTCGGGCGACATCGACCCGGCGGTCGTCCTGGAGCTCGTCCGCAAGGGCATGACGGCCGACGAGATCGACACGCTCCTCAACAAGAAGTCGGGCCTGCTCGGCGTCGGCGGCATCAATAGCGGCGACATGCGCGACATGGTGAACGCCGCCGCGGCCGGCACCGAGACGGCGGAGCTCGCGCTGCAGATGTGGGCGCACCGCATCGTGCAGTACATCGGCGGCTACTTCGCCCTCATCGGCGGCGCCGACGCGATCGTCTTCACCGGCGGCATCGGCGAGAATTCCCGCCCCGCCCGCGCCCGCATCCTTTCGCGCCTCGCCTGCCTCGGCGTCGACTTCGACGAGGAGGCCAACGCGACCAGGTCCGGCCCGTGCTACCTCTCCAAGCCCGGCAGCAAGGTCGCCGCGATCGTCATGCCGACCGACGAGGAGCTCATGATCGCCCGCGAGACCTACGCCGTCGTCACGAAGTAGCCCCTCCCCCCTCTCTCTTCACAACCCCCAAACCCAAAAAGCACACCCATGAACACCTGCCTCCGCTCCGCCCTCGCCGCCGCGCTCTGCGCCGGCCTCTCCGCCTCCGCCTTCGCAGCCGCCCCCTCCGCCGCCGACGTCCAGGCCGCCGCCGCCGCGCACGCCGTGCTTTCCGGCGCCCTCGCCAACGGCGACTTCGGCGCGGTCTGGAAGGGCCTTCCCGCCTCCTACAAGACCGCCGCGTCCGACGCCGTCAAGGACTTCGCCGCCAAGATGGATCCGCAGATCTGGAAGCTCGGCCAGGACACCGTCCTCCAGATCGCCGCGACCCTCGTCAAGCAGAACGGCCTCCTCGTCGGCATGGGCGACGAGACGCCCGTGCCCGTCCCCGGCAGCGGCACGCTCACCGACGCGGAGAAGAAGGCGTTCCTCGTGAAGGGCGGCGCGAAGCTCGGCGCCGTCGCGCGCGCGGCCACGCTCGAGAAGCTCGCCAAGGGCGACCTCCAGGCCCTGCTCGACACGCCCGCGCTCACGATGAAGGGCGTCACGGACGCCGTCGCCGACATCAAGCTCCCGACGTACAAGGCCACCGCCAACGAGGACGGCTCCGTCACGATGACGAACGCCGCCAATCCCGAGGACAAGGACCGCATGGTCAAGGTCGAGGGCGTCTGGATCCCCGAGGACGTCGCCGACGCCTTCAAGGAGAAGGACACGTGGAAGGCCGCCGTCGCGAAGATGAAGCCCCTCGACGAGGCGACGAAGCAGCAGGCGACGATGGTCCTCACGGCGTTCCAGGGCGCCGCGAAGAACGCGGGCAAGGCCACCTCGAAGGAGGAGCTGCAGGGCGCCATCATGCAGGCGATGATGCCCCTCATGATGATGGGCGGCATGGGCGGCGGCGACGCCGGCTTCGGCGACGACGAGGACGACGGCGACGACGAGGACGACGAGGTCCAGGACGCGGCCGAATAGCCGTCCGTCCCGCCCGCACGAATCCCTCCCCTCCCTGCGCTCCATGAACATCTCCGACGACATCCGCTACGTCGGCGTCAACGACCATGACGTCGACCTCTTCGAGGGCCAGTACGCCGTTCCGAACGGCATGGCCTACAACTCCTACGCGATCCTCGACGGGAAGGTCGCCGTGATGGACACGGTCGACGTCCGCTTCCGCCACGAGTGGCTCGACAACCTCGAGAGGGCCCTCGCCGGCCGCAAGCCGGACTACCTGGTCGTCCAGCACATGGAGCCGGACCACTCGGCGAACATCGCCGCGTTCCTGGACGCCTTCCCCGCCGCGACGATCGTCTCGTCGGCCAAGGCGTTCGCGATGATGGCGAACTTCTTCGGCAGGGAGTGGGAGGACCGCCGGATCGTCGTCAAGGAGGGCGACACGCTCGCCCTCGGCCGCCACACGCTGCACTTCGTCGCCGCGCCGATGGTCCACTGGCCCGAGGTCATGGTGACCTACGACGAGGCGGACAAGATCCTCTTCTCCGCCGACGGCTTCGGCAAGTTCGGCGCGCTCGACGCGGAGGAGGACTGGGACTGCGAGGCGCGCCGCTACTACTTCGGCATCGTCGGCAAATACGGCGCGCAGGTGCAGGCGCTCCTCAAGAAGGCGGCCGGCCTCGACATCCGCACGGTCTGCCCGCTGCACGGCCCGGTCCTGACGGGCGACGCCCTCGCGAACGCGCTCGCCAAATACCAGACGTGGAGCAGCTACGAGGCGGAGACGGACGGCGTGTTCGTCGCCTACACCTCGGTCTACGGACACACGAAGGAGGCGGCGCTCAAGCTCGTCGAGATGCTCAAGGCGCGCGGCTGCCCGAAGGTCTCCGCCGCGGACCTCGCGCGCGACGACATGGCGGAGGCCGTCGAGGACGCCTTCCGGCACAGCAAGCTCGTGCTCGCGACGACGACCTACAACGCCGAGATCTTCCCGTTCATGCACACGTTCCTCGACCACCTCGTGGAGCGCAACTTCCAGAACCGCACGGTGGGCCTCATCGAGAACGGCTCGTGGGCGCCCCTCGCCGCGAAGATCATGCGCGCGAAGTTCGAGAGGTCGAAGAACGTCCGCGTCTGCGAGAACGTCGTGCACATCAAGTCCGCTCTCTCGGACGAGTCGCGCAAGGAGCTCGAGGCGCTCGCCGACGAGCTCTGCGCCGAATACGTCGCGCGCGCCGACGCCGCCGTGCCGAAGAACGACCCGAAGGCGCTCTACGACATCGGCTACGGGCTCTACGTCGTCACGACGAAGGACGAGAAGGGCAAGGACAACGGCCTCATCGTGAACACCGTCACGCAGGTCTCGGACAACCCGACGCGCGTCGCCGTCACGATCAACAAGCTCAACTACTCGCACCACGTCGCGAAGCAGACCGGCGTCCTGAACGTCAACTGCCTCTCCGAGGACGCGCCGTTCGAGGTCTTCCAGCGCTACGGCTTCCAGAGCGGGCGCACGGCGGACAAGTTCGCCGGCGTCGAGGGCCTCTCGCGCACCGCGAACGGGCTCGTCGTGCTGCCGCGCCACGTCTGCGCCGTTCTCTCGCTCAAGGTCGAGCAGTACGTCGACATGGGCTCGCACGGGATGTTCGTCTGCTCCGTGGCGGAGAGCCGCGTGCTCTCCGCCGCTCCGGCGATGACCTACGCCTACTACCAGGCCAACGTGAAGCCGAAGCCGCCCGCGGCCGGGAAGAAGAAGGGCTGGGTCTGCAAGATCTGCGGCTACGTCCACGAGGGCGACACGCTCCCGGACGACTTCGTCTGCCCGCTCTGCAAGCACGGCCCCGCGGACTTCGAGCCGCTCGCCTGACGTGAAGCGGCGGTTCGCCCTGATCGGCCATCCGCTCGGCCACAGCCTCTCCGGCGAGATCCACGCCGCGATCCTGGATGCCGCGGGGATCGACGGGACGTACGAGCTTCTCGACGTCGCGCCGGAGGATCTCCCGGCGCGGATGCCCGCGCTGCTGCGCGACTACGACGGCTTCAACGCGACGATCCCGCACAAGAAGGCGATCCTGCCGTTCCTCTCCGGGCTCTCCGACGCCGCGCGCCGCTGCGGCGCCGCGAACACGGTCTGCCGCGGGCGCGGCGACAACACCGACGTGGCGGGGTTCCTCGCCGCCGGGCTGCCGCTCGAGGGCTCGCGCGCGCTGCTGCTCGGCACGGGCGGCGTCGCCGCGATGATGGCCGCCGAGACACTCGCCGCCGGCGCCGCCTCGCTCGTCGTCGCCTCGCGCGACGCCGCGAAGGGCGCGGCCTTCCGCGCGGAGCTGCTCGCGCGCGTCCCGGACGCGCGCGGCGCCGTGTCCGTCGCCGCGTCGCCGGAAGAGGCGGCCGCCGCGCTGGCGGACGCGACCGTGCTGCTCAACGGCACGCCCGTCGGGATGTGGCCGAAGGCGGGCGGCATCCCCGTCGACCCCGCCGCGCTGCACCCCGGCCTCGCCGTCTTCGACCCGGTCTACTGCCCGACGCCCTCGCGCCTCGTCCTCAACGCGCGCAAGGCCGGCGCCCGCGCCGTCGGCGGCCTCGCGATGCTCGTGCGCCAGGCCGTCGCGGCCCAGCGCATCTGGAACCCCGGCCTCGCGCTCGACGAGGACGCTCTCCTCGCGCAACTGCTTCCGTCCCTCGCCGCGGACCTCTGGCGCAAGAACGCGACGAAGATCCTCCTCACGGGCTTCATGGGGGCGGGCAAGTCGACCGCCGGGCGCGCGCTCGCCGCGCGGCTCGGGCTTCCGTTCGCGGACCTCGACCGGGAAATCGCCGCCGCCGCGGGCGCGCCGATCCCGGAGATCTTCGCCGCGAGGGGCGAGGAGGGCTTCCGCGCGCTCGAGACCGACGTCGCCCGCCGCGTGCTGACCCGGCCCGGCTCGGAGGTCGTCGCGTCCGGCGGCGGCTTCCCGACACTCGAGCGCAACCGCGCGCTCGTGCGGGGGACGAACACGCTCGTGCTGCACCTCGACGCGCCGTTCGAGACGCTCTGGGCGCGCATCGCGGGCGGCGGGGATCGGCCCCTCGCGCGGAGCCGCGACGAGACCGCCGCGCTCTACGGGCGCCGCGCGCCGGTCTACCGCGCGTTCTGCGACCTCTCCGTCCCGACGTCGAACGACGCCCCGCCGGAGGCCGCCGCCGCGGCCCTCGCCGCCGCTCTCGCGCCGGACGCGGGGTAGGTGGGGCGGAGCCGGGAGCACAAAGGCGCCGCAAAGGAAGCGGGGCGGCCGAGGCCGCCCCGCTTCGCTTAGCCGGTCCGAAAGCGGACTAGGCCTCCGGGTTCTCCTCGTCGTCGGAGGCGGGGGCCTCGCCGGAGAGGGACTCGGCGGTGTCGTCGACGTACTCGGCCTCGGGGACGTCCTCCTCACGGCCCTCCTCGGCGGCGGTGGCCGCCAAGGTGGCCCGGCGGGCCTTCTCGTCCTCCGAGAGCGGCATCTCCTCCTCCGGGATCGGGTCGCAGAGCGGCACCAGCTTGAGGCACCGGTGCATCGGGAAGCCCGTGCCGGCCGGGATGAGGTGGCCGAGGATCACGTTCTCCTTGAACCCGCGCAGGTAGTCGCGGGCGCCCTGCGTGGCGGAGTCCGTCAGCACGCGCGTCGTGTCCTGGAAGGACGCGGCGGAGATGAAGGAGTCCGTCTCGAGCGACGCCTTGGTGATGCCCAGCAGCACCGGGGTGGCCTCGGCCGGGCGCTTGCCCTCGACCATCGCCTCCTCGTTCTTGCGCATGAACTCCTCGTGCGAGACCTGCTCGCCCCAGAGGAAGTCCGTGTCGCCCGGGTTCACGATCTTGACCTTGCGCAGCATCTGCCGCACGATGATCTCGATGTGCTTGTCGTTGATCTCGACGCCCTGCAGGCGGTAGACGCTCTGCACCTCGTTCACGAGGTAGCGCTGCAGCTCGTCGCGGCCGGAGACGTCCAGGATCTCCTGCGGGGAGAGCGCGCCCTCGGTGAGCGGCTGGCCCTTGCGGACGCGGTCGCCCTTGTAGACGATGATGTGCTTGCCCATCGCGATGTGGTGCCGCTCCTCGGTGTCGGTGGCGTCGTCCTTGACGATCACGACGCGCTTGCCGCGCTCGTTGTCGCCGAAGTCCACGACGCCCTCGATCTTGGCGATCTCGGCGACCTCCTTGGGCTGGCGGGCCTCGAAGAGCTCGGAGACGCGCGGGAGGCCGCCCGTGATGTCGCGGGTCTTGTTCTCCTTGCGCGTGGTCTTGGCGAGCTGGTCGCCGGCGGCGACGCGCTGGCCGTCCTTCACCACCACGACGGCGCCCGTCGGGATGGAGTAGTAGCCCTTCGCGACGGGGCCCTCCGCGCCGGAATCGTCGAAGACGATGATCTGCGGGTGGAGGTTCTCCTTCGTCTCGATGGCGACGAGCTGCTGGACGCCGGACTTGGGGTCCACCTGCTTGTCGATCGAGACGCCGTCGACGAAGTCGCGGAACTCGACGCGGCCGGCGAACTCGGTGAGGATCGGCGTGGCGTAGCCGTCCCACTCGGCGATCTTGAACTTGGCCTTGACCTTGTCGCCGTCCTTGGCGTGGACGGTGGCGCCGAGCGGCGGCGAGAAGCGGTCGACCTCGATGCCCTGCTCGTCCACGACGGTGATCGTGGTGCCCTGGTTGAGGACGACGACGTCGCCGTTCTCCTTGACGACCTTGCGCATGTCGTCGGAGAACCGGACGACGCCCGCGGCGAGCGTGACGTGGTCGGTGGAGGTGGCGCTCGTGGAGGCCGTGCCGCCGACGTGGAAGGTCCGCATCGTGAGCTGGGTGCCGGGCTCGCCGATGGACTGCGCGGCGATGATGCCGACGGCGGCTCCGATCTGGACGGGCTTTCCGGTCGCCAGGTCGCGGCCGTAGCACTTGGCGCACATGCCGTGCTCGGCCTGGCAGGTGAGGCCGGAGCGGATCCAGAGGGACGGCAGGTTGAGGCGCGCGATGGCCTTGCAGGCCTTCTCGTCGATCTCCTCGTTGGCCGGCACGATGACCTCGCCCGTGGCGGGG
>CAMNDA010000405.1 GCA_946534745.1 uncultured Verrucomicrobiota bacterium
CCGGGCGAGCCGCCGCGCAGGTCACGAAGCTCGCGTAGGCGCCGGGCAGGCGGTCGGCATAGGTTTCCGTCCAGTCGTCGGCGAAGAGCCCTTCGCAAGGGCCTCGTGAAGCTCTGAGCGCGCGGACCATCACCCGTCCGTATAGTTGCCAGAAAGCCCGGAATCGGGTAGAACAGGGGCCGTATGCAACGCGTTCTCCCGCTGCTTCTGGCGCTCGCTCTCCTCGTCCCGTCCGCCGCCCCGGCCGACGGGACGAACGAAGCGGCCGTCCTCCGCTCCATCGCGGAGATCGACGCCTTCACCGCGGACGCCACGCCCCGCAAGGCCCCCTTCAAGCTGACGGGGACGGTCGTCGGCACCTTCCTCCTGCCGAAGACGGGCGAAGTCGTCCTTTCCGACGATTCCGGCACGCGCATGTCCTTCTACCGCGACCTCGGCCTGTCGCGGCCGGAGCCGGGCGACACGATCGAGGCGAGCGGCATCGCCAACATGAGCGGGGAGCACGAGCCGTACGTCCTCCTCGAGGACTACCGCGTCCTCGGGCGCGGCCCGCGCCCCGAGCCCGTCGCCGTGCGGCTTCCGGCGTTGAACGCCCGCGAGCACAACCTGGCGGTCGTCCGGACGGAGGGCACCGTGGCCGACGCCTTCCCGGACGAGGTCGACCGCCGGTACACGATCCTGCTTCTCGAGGACGGGGGCGTCGTCGTCCCCGTCTCGTTCCCGCGGGACGCCTTCGGCGACCGGCGGGACCTCGTCGACGCGCGGATCCGCGTGACCGGCGTCTACCGCCGGAACGTCGAGGGCGTCCGCAAGTACTCCTGGCCGAACATCGCCCCGTCCGCGCCGGAGGACATCGAGGTGCTCGAGCCGCCGCCGGCGGATCCGTTCTCCGTCCCGCCCCTGGAGAGCCGCCTCTACCTCACGTCCGGCGAGATCGCGCGGATGTCCCGGCGGTCCGTCTCCGGCGAGGTGCTCGCGACCTGGTCGGGCGACCGGGCGATGCTGCGGACCGTGGACGGGCGGATCGTCAACCTCACCCTCGCGCACGGCGTCGCGCTCCCGCCGTGCGGCGAAACGGTCGTCGCCGCCGGCCGGCCCGAGACGGACCTCTTCCGCATCAACCTCGCGGCCGCGCGCTGGAAGGCCGCCGCGGCGCGGCCGCCGGCGGCGGACGAGGAGGCGGCGGACGCCGCGGCCGCGTTCTGGGACGACGAGGGGCTGCACTCCATCAACGCGCAGATCCACGGAACGCTCGTGCGCGCGCGCGGCGTCGTCCGGACCCTGCCGTCCCCCGGCGACCCGGACCTGCGCTTCGTGCTCGACGCCGGCGACGCGTCGATCCCCGTGGACGTGACCTCCAACCCCGGCATCGCCGACGGTCTCCGGATCGGCAGCGAGGTCCAGGCCACCGGCCGGTGCATCCTGCTCACGGATCCCGGGCGGCGGGACTACGACTCGGCGAAGGTCCACGGCGTCGCGCTCGTCCTCCGCTCGCCCGCCGACCTCGTCGTGCTGCGGCCCGCGCCCTGGTGGACCTCGGGCCGCCTGATGGCGGTGATCGCCGTGATGCTGGCCGTGATCGCCGGCGGCCTCGTCTGGAACCGCGCCCTGCGGAACCTCGCGGACCGCCGCGGGCGCGAGCTCTACCGCGAGCAGGTCGCCCACGCCGTCGCCGAGTTCAAGACCGACGAGCGCACGCGCCTCGCCGTCGAGCTGCACGACTCGCTCTCGCAGGCGCTCTCCGGCGTCGCCTGCCACCTGGCGGTCGGGGCGGGGACCTTCGAGGCCGACCCCGCGGCCGCCGTGCGCTGCCTCGAGACCGCGCGCAAGATGCTCGACTCCTGCCGCACGGAGCTGCGCCAGTGCCTCTTCGACCTGCGCAGCGACACCCTGGAGGAGCGCGACTTCGCCGTCGCGATCCGCAAGACGCTCGAGCAGCTCGACGACTACGCCGAGCTGGCGATCCGGTGCGACGTCCCCCGCCAGATCCTCCGGGACACCACCGCGCACGCCATCCTCTCCATCCTCCGCGAGCTGACCGGCAACGCCATCCGACACGGCGGCGCCACCCGGATCGAGGTCGAGGGCTCCGTCGAGCCGGACCGCATCGTCTTCACGGTCCGCGACAACGGCTCCGGCTTCGATCCGGCGGCCTGCGTCGGCCCCGCGCAGGGCCACTTCGGCCTCGAGGGCGTCCGCAACCGCCTCGCGAAGCTCAACGGCGTCTTCACGATCGAATCGGCGCCCGGCGCCGGGGCGACCGCCGTCGTGTCCATCCCCCTTCCCGCCGCCCGGGCGCAGGAGACCCCGCAACCATGAGCAAGATCCGAATCCTTCTCGCCGACGACCACATGCTGATGCGCATGGGCATCGCGACCCTCGTCTCGACCGCCAAGGACATGACGGTCGTCGGCGAGGCCTGCAACGGCCGCCAGGCCGTCGAGCTCGCCGGCTCGCTCCGGCCCGACGTCGTCATCATGGACCTGATGATGCCCGAGATGTCGGGCGGGGAGGCGACGAAGGCCATCCACGCGGCGCACCCCGGGATCAAGATCGTGATTCTCACCACCTACGGCACGTCGGCGGAGCTGGCGACGGCCGTCACGAACGGCGCCGTCGGCGTCCTGCTGAAGGACAAGGTGGAGATGGACCTGCTGAACACCATCCGCTTCGTCGTCGAGGGCAACCAGGTGATCCCCACCCGGCTGCTCGCGCAGATCGAGGAGGACAAGGCGATGGGCAAGCTCACGGACCGCCAGATGGAGATCCTGGCCTCCGTCGCGGAGGGCCAGTCCAACGCCGACATCGCCCTGCAGTTCGGCCTCTCGGAGATCACGGTGAAGAAGCACCTCTCCGCGATCTTCGAGCGCCTCGGCGTCGCCAACCGCTCCGAGGCGGTCGCCCTCGCCTTCCGCAAGCAGATGCTCAAGGCCTGATTCGAGGGATTCGCGCGGCGGCTCGCCGCCGCGCGAATCCCGTCGCAGCTCGCTTCGCTCGGAACCGCCTCCGATTGGGGCGAGCTCCACGAGAGGGTCGGGGTGCGTCTACCGCAGCACCATGATCGTGCAGAACTGCACCTCGTAGCAGCCCGCCGCGGGATTCTTGAGGCGCCGCGCGCGGTCGAGGTCCTCGGGGATTCCCTCGTACCAGGCGCTGACGCCGAGGGCGGGCGAACCGGACGAAAGGTGGTAGTTGCCCCGCGCCGGCTTGACGAACTTCGGATCGCCGACCTTGCTGTGCTCGCCGAGCTTGTCCTCGGCGACGTCGAAGAGGCAGTGGTCCACGTCGCCCGCGTATTGCAGGCTCATGGTGACATTGGTGCCCGCCGTCGTGTTGCCCGCGACGAGGCAGTTCAGCATCGACAGCTTGCTCTTCGAATCGCCCGTCGTGAAGATGGCGCCCCCCCTCGAAAGACCTTCCGGACTGCCGGTCTCGCCGGCGGCATTTCCGGCGATCGTCGTGTTGCGGATCGTCACGGGGTGGTTCTGCGCCTGGAGGTCCATGCCGATGCCGCCGCCGCGTCCCATGTGGTTTCGTCCGTCATTCTTATTGTCGAGGACGGCGCGGTTCCCGTAGACGAGGCACGTGTCGACCGTGACGGGGCCGAAGGGCTTGTAGACACCGATGCCGCCACCGCCGACCCCGTCTCCGAACGCCGTGCTGGCCAGGTTGTCCGCGACGATGCAGTGGTCGATCCGTCCGCCATGGCCTTCGGCGAAGCCGACCCCGCCGCCGTACTTGGTGTTGTTTCCGGTGACCGAGTTGTTCGTGATGCAGCACCAGGAAATCGTGCCGTCCAGGACAAGGGCGCCTCCTCCGTACTGGAAGTTGACTCCCGTGACCTTGCCGCCCGTCAGCGCGAGGTTCTTCACCGTCGAGCCGCCGTCGATCGTCATCACGCGCTTGTCGGCGGCGGCTGTAGCCGCGGTCTGCTTGATAATCGTCCGGTCCATGCCCAGACCGACGAGCGTGACGCCGCCCGTCACCATCAGCTGCGTATCGATCTCGAAGACATCCGCGCCGAGCACGACGGTTCCCGCCAGGGGCACCGCCAGGTCGATCGCCTCCTGGATCGCCTCCCGGGTCGCGGCGGGCGTTTCCCCGGGCGAGAGCGCCTGTTCGGCCGTCGTCTCGAACGAGCCGCGGTCCACCGCGTACATCGCGGTCTGGGCGTCGTTGGAGACCGAGAGCGCGTAGTAGTACGTCGTCTCCGGGTCGAGGCCCGGCACCACGAAGGAGAACGAGCCCGTCGCGCCCGAAACGATCAGCTTCTCCGGACCGAGGCGACTCTGCCTCGTGCCGTACGAGAAGTAGATTCCGCAGGACGTGGCGAGGTTGTTTCCGACGGAGAGAATCTCGCCGGAAACCGCCACGGACGTCGCCCGCGGGGAGACAGTCACCTCGCCGAGCACCGGCGGCTTGGCCGTCCCGAGCGCGTAGGTCGCGGAGACGGCGTCGCTCGGCGTCAGCCCCGCCTTGTAGGCCCGGGCCCGGATCGTCGTCGTGGCGGAAAGGGCGATCGGGGCGATGTAGAGCGTGCTGGAATCCGTGGGCTCCGAGCCGTCGAGCGTGTAGTAGATCGAAGCGCCGTCGTTCGGGCACGTGAGCGGCACGGCGGCCGATGGGGTGAAGGTGACGTTCGTCCCGTACGGGAACACGGGGTCGTTGACCATCGGCGTGCCGGTGAATTCGTAGCAGCCCAGCGACGGCGTCGCGGCGAACGCGTTGCCGTCGAGGTCGGTTCCGCCGTCCTCGCGCGCCGCGCCCGCGAAGATCGCGAGGGAGCGCGGATCCAGGCGGTAGTCGCCGTTCGCTGCGTCGGCGAACTGCGGGTCGACGCCGATGAAGTTGTGCGACGAGTCCTTCGCGAGATCCCCGGAGATCTCGTCGCCGGTTTCGGCCTCGTTCCCCGTAAGGATGCAGTTCACGAGCTTGATCTTGGTCCCGGCGGTGCGCAGGCCGCCGCCCAGCCCCTTCGCGGAATTGCCGACGACCGTCGTGTTGCGGATCGTCACGACGGGAATGCTCTGGAAGAAGCCCAGGCCGCCGCCGCCCGACCACGCGCTGTCGCCCTCGGTGACCGACGCGGTGTTGCCGTAGACGAGGCAGGTGTCGATCACGACGGGACCGAACGTGCTGAAGGTTCCGATTCCGCCGCCGCCGCTCGTATAGGTTCCCGCCTGGTTCGAGTCGACGATGCAGTGGTCGATGGTTCCGGCATTGACGTGGACGCCGCCTCCGTAGGAATTGCGCGCTGTGCACTTGTTGTCGGTGATGCGGCACCACGAGACCGTTCCGCCGTCGAGGTCCACGCCCGCGCCGTGCTTCCAGCCCTCGGTCAGCCGGCCTCCCGTCAGCGTGACGCCATCGAGCCTGGCGCCTCCGCTCACGGTCGCGCAACGGGCCGTGGCCCCGGACGTCGTCTGCCTGATCACCGTGTTCTGCCACCCCTGGCCGACGACCGTCACGCCGCCCGTCACCATCAGCTGCGCGTCGATCTGGAAGGTGCCGGCGCCGAGCGTGACGGTCCCGGCGGGGGACGCGTTCGCCGCCGCGTCGATCGCGGCCTGGATCGCCTGTCGCGTGGCGGCCGGAGTTGCCGCCGGCTGGATCGGATCGGCGGAGGCGGGGCCGGCTGCAAGCGCGAGCGCGGCGAGGAACGCGTGCTGGAGTCTCATGGGGAGCCCTTTCCTTGGTTGTCTCGGGACGATGGAAAGTCTACGAAATCCCGTCTTGCGGGACAATTACCCTGAAGTATACCCCAGCAGGTATACGCAAGTATAGTCTTCCGCTGCTGGATTCGCTCCGCACGGGGGCGACGGGTCGCCCCCCGGCACGAAGAGGACCGCCTAGCGGCCGCCGGAGCGAAGGATCATGAAGCCGCGGTCGGCGCTCGCGGGAACGGGCGCGAGGATGCGCGTGCCGTCCTCGCTGACGTCGAGGTCGGTCTTCCGGAACACGACCGGTTCCCAGGCCTTGGGCGCGGTCCGGAGGTCGGCGTTGGTGCAGACGCCGATGCCGAGGAGCGCCGTTCCGTCCGAGATCTCGAGCGCCGCGATTCCGGGCGCCTCGAGCTCGGTCGTCGAGACGAGCGTCATCCCGTCGGGGACGGAGGGGCCGAAGCCGCTCCGGAGCTCGCCCATCGACAGGCGCACCGGCACCGCGTCGGGGATCGCCGCGAACGCGTTCGCGCCGGGGACCACGCCGTCGCCGACCACGACGCCCGCGACCTCCGCCGGATCCCACGGCGCGTTCGTGGGGGCCGCGAAGTCGTACATCGCCCCCGGGCCCGCGAGCGTCAGGACGCCCGCCGGGTCGAGCGTGGCGACGACCGAGTCGCCGACCTGCCAGACCCGGTTCGTGCCGAGGTTGACCGGCTCGGCGAGGCCGTCGGAGCCGTAGGTCTCGTTCTGCGGCTCGTCGTTCTCCTCGTGGAACGGCACGATCCGCACGTAGTCGACCTCGAAGACGGAGGTGTCGAAGTCGGGCGTCCCCGCCCACCCGTTCGGGAACCACGCGCCGACCCAGAGGCGCCCGGCCTTGGTCGGGATGTGCGTGTAGTTGGTCACGACCGGGACGCCGTCGAAGTAGAACTCGACGCGCGGCCGGACCGTTCCGGCGCGGTCGCCGGTGTGCCAGTCGAAGCGGTAGACGTGGAACGCGCCGTCGTCCTGGCGCGCCGGGAGCTTCATGTGGCTCGAGGTGTACTCGCCCTCGTTCTCGCCGACCCACGTGTTGCACAGCGCGTAGTCGTAGCCGATGCCCGTGTGCGCCGAGCCAGGGCGCCCCGGCATCTCGATGTCGATCTCGTGATTGACGACGTAGTAGTCGCCGCTCCCCTGGAACCCGGGGTCGCCCGGGTAGAGCTCCTCGTACTCGAACGTCCACATCGTGCAGCACACGCCCGTGACCGGCGCGACGCGCGCGCGGATCTCGTAGCTGCCGGAGGCGTAGTAGTCGCGGGTGACGGCGCATGCGCCGACGCGCCTGCCGTCCCGGCGGGGCTGGCCGTTCTTCGCGATGCCGATGACGTCCCCTTCGTAGCGGTTGCCGTGCGCCTCGCACCGGAGGAGGCCGGCGCGGACGAGGAGGTTCGACGGCACGACGCCGCCGTTGTAGTCCTCGCCGTTCACCTTTCCGCCCCAGTTCTTGTTGGCGGCGTACCACTTCGCGGGGTCGACGATCCCCGCGGAGAAGTCGTCGTAGAACGTGTCCGCCGTCGCCGGCACGTACGGCGCCTGCGCGAGGGCGCCGGTCGCGCACGCGAGCGAAACCGCGCAGAGAATCGCAATCGATCGGGTCGTGGTGTTCATCGGCATGCCAGGGGTGGGAGCGCCTCCCATCCTACCACACCGATCGATTTCGGACAACGGGCTAGCGTCCGGAGCGCAGGATCATGAAGCCGCGGTCCGCGCCCGCGGGGACGGGCGCGAGGATGCGCGTGCCGTCCGCGCTGACGTCGAGGTCGGACTTCCGGAACACGACCGGCTCCCAGGTCTCGGGAGCGGTCCGGAGGTCGGCGTTGGTGCAGACGCCGATGCCGAGGAGCGCCGTTCCGTCCGAGATCTCGAGCGCCGCGATTCCGGGCGCGTCGAGCTCGGTCCGGGAGACGAGCGCCATGCCGTCCGGCACGCCGCCTCCCAGGCCGCTGCGGAGCAGGCCCAGAGGGATGCCGTTCACCGTCGCTGCGTCGGGGAGCGCGGCCAACGCGTTGGCGCCGAGCGTCACGCCGTCGCCGACGGCGACGGCGGAGACCGCCGCCGGATCCCACGGCACGTCCGAGGCGTCGGCGAAGTCCGCCGTCGGGCCCGTGCCGTCGATGGAGAGGACGCCGTTCGTGCCCAGGACGGCGATGACGTCGTCGCCGACCGTCCAGATGTCGCCGGTCGTCGCCCGGAAGAGCCACGTGGCCGGTCCGTCGGCCTCCAGCGTGATCACGTTGGAGTCGAACTCCTCGCCGGAGAAGAGCTCGCGGACCTTCGCCACGTCGCCCGGCAGCGTGATCGTGTGCGTGCCGGCCGTTCCCGTGTGGAACAGGAAGACGTCGCCATGGCGGCGAATATAGCTTCCCGGCTCCACGTACTGGTGGGCGCCGGCGGCCTTCAGGAGCGCCGCGTAGACGTAGGGCCCGGTTCCATTGGACCCGGCGGGCATGTCCGGCACGATGATGCTGCGCGCCCCGCCCTCGAGCGTCTTCACGTAGTAGACGCTGTTGGTCGTGTACTTCCTGCTCGCATCGGGATCCACGCAGGTTATGTTCGAGCGGCGCGCGACGCCGGTCGCGTCCACGCCCGTAAGCGCGGACATCGCGGCATCGTCGAAGCCGTTGTCCGTCACGCCGCCCGCGGGACCGATCCAGATCGCCGTCAGGCCGGGCCGGCGCGTGCGCCGGACGAGCGCCGCGCGCTCGTCGGGCGTGAGGTGGAACGCGTTGAGGAACAGGACGACCCTGTAGTCGCGCGGGTCGGCGATGTAGTCCTCGAGGGACAGGAGGTCGAACGGAATGCCGGAGCGGTTCAGGTAGAGCAGCGAGGTCTGGTAGAGGTTCCACGTGAAGTACGAGGCCTTGCCGCCGTCGCGGCGGATCGCCTCGCGCGGGCTGAACACCACCGCGACCTCGTTGCCGGACCCGGCCGGCGGGAGCCCGGCCTTCGCGAGCGCGGCGCGCGAGTCCTCGATCGCACGGAACACGGCGGGGTCGTCGAAGGCGTGCGGACGCTGTCCGGACTGGGTGATCGGGTCGTTGAGCTGGATGCCGCCGCCGTCGAAATACTGGTTGAACCAGTTGCGGCGCATGCACATTTCCGTCTCAAGCGCCGTCTCCGTGCATAGCGCCAGGCCGTCGTTCTGGCTCGCAAGCCAGCCGCGGATGTGGTGGAAGCGGCTGTCGTCCTCGAGGAGGGCGAGCTTGCCGTAGCGGCGGAAAAGCGACGGAATGGTGCGCGTCACGTAGCTGCCGCCGGCGCGGCGCCCGTCCTTGCTGTAGTACGCCGGGCAGGAGAGGATGTCGACGTTCGGGCTCGAGAGGACCTTGTCGAGGAGGGACGTCGCCCCTTCCGGCGGATGGTCGTCGTAGAGGTAGCCGTAGTAGGCGCCGACCAGGCGTCCCGGGAACGCCTGCTTCGCCGCGTCCGCCATCTCGAGCAGGAAGTCGGCCATCGTGTTGATCAGGCAGTCGTAGTAGTCCAGAACGAGCCGGTCCTCGGCCGGGTCGAGGAGGTCGCCGTTCCTGTTGTCATGACCGCCTGGGTCCTCGTGCTTCCGCGCCGCGAGCGGCGGGATCTCGGCGTCGTCGACGTTTCGCTTCGCCTTCATGTAGGCGCGGAACCTCTCCTGCATCCGGGGCCCGTTGTCGGGACCTTCGTACATTCCGAAGTAGCACCATTCGGTGTAGGTTCCGTAGCTGAGGCGGAACCCGACCAGGCGCTTCCGCCACGGCCGGGTCTCGACGTACTGGCCGAGCTTCTTGATCATGTCGACCACCAGCGCGCGGAACGCGTCGCTCGCGGGCGAGGGGCGCAGCACGCGCTCCCGGAACTCGTCGCCGGCGCTCGGGTCCGGGTCGCCGGCCGCGTAGCCGACCCGCTCGGTCATGTTGGTCCGGATCCAGAACTGCATCATGAAGCGCGGCGAGACGACCACGTAGGCGTCCGGGGCGATCTCGAGGAGCCGTCGCACCATCTTGTCGACGCTCGAGAAGTCGTACGACCCGTCGCTTCGGCAGAAGTTCTCGGCGAGGAAGTTGAGCTGGACGATGTCAAACCCCTGCCGCGCCAGCCGGACGATCGCGCTTTCGTTGTAGTAGTCGCCGGTCTGGCAGATGTTGAAGACCGGGTCGTGGAGCCGGCCGTTGATCTCGACGAACGGGCTGTGCCCGCGATACACGATGCGCGCGACGGGATCGGGCTCCTGCTCGAGCCCGGGCGGCAGCGAGGGGTCGTCGTAGTCCCCGGCCGCGAAGCGTTCCCGCTCCTCCGGGGTCGTGTGGTAGTTGATGTCGAAATGTCCGTACCAGGGATCCGTGAAGGCATCGCCCAGGATCTTGACGCCCGGCCAGGCCGAATCGTCGAAGCCCGGCTGCTCCCATCCGCTCGCCGGAGTGTCGACCGTTCCTTTGCCGGATGCGTCGCTGTGGACGTACGCGATCGCCTGCCGGGTGCTCTCGTCCCTCGAATCGAAGCACTTGAGCGTGAAGAGCGCCGCGGTGCTGGAGACCGTATTGGTCATCGCGATGGCGATCGTGTTGGTGCCCGCTACGAGAAACGGGTAGGCATAGGAGCCCGGACGCAGGAGCGGGTGTCCGTTCAGATAGACCGTTCCCTTGTCGTCGAAGTAGTAGTAGAGCGACGCGTCGACGGGCACGGAGGGCAGCTCGAACTTGTACCGGAAATACGCGACGGCGCCGTTGGACACGACGCCGTCCGCGGCCCAGAACAGCTTCGACTGGCTCGCGTTCCGCAGGTGAGGGACCAGGACCTCCGGCGCGAACTCGTACACGTAGTCCTGGGCGGAGCTCCGCGCGGACAGCGCCGCCAGGAGGGAGATCGCGAGGCGCGAGATCGATCGGGTCGTGGTGTTCATGGGTTTCTTTCCTCGGGCGGGAACGCGCCGCCAATTTACCACAGGGCCCGCTCTCCGGGCAACGGCACGAACGTGCAGTCGCTCAGTTTCCGGCGGGGATCGTCGGGAGGACGAGATGCGACGCGCCGCGGACGAGGCGCGTCGTGGCGGGGTCCGGGGCCTTCTCGTAGTGGGGCGAGTTGGAGCCCGCGATCTCGACGCGGATGCGGTGGCCCGCCTTGAATACGTAGCTCGTGATGTCCACGCGGAAGTCGAGCTTCGTCGTGGCGTCGCCCGCGAACGAGCCACGGCAGACCGTGTCGATCACGTTATAGGGCGTGCCGTCGGGATACACGTCGACGAGCTTCACCGCCACGTCCGCGGCCTTCGCCGAGGACTTCGCGACGATCGAGGCCGTCACCTTGCCGGTCACTTCCAGGTCCTCCGCGAGCGTCTCGGTCGTGTAGCAGAGGACGTCGTCGCGGGCCTCGATCTCCGCCTGCGAGTACTGTCCGCCGGCGTGGATGACGCGGCCGCCCCGCGTCGGGACCGGATTCTCCGGATCGTACGCGAACGCGTCCTCGCCCGCGGCGCCCGCCGGCGCGTCGAAGGAGAGACCGAACCCCTCGTCGAAGAAGAGCTTCCGATAGACGGTGCGGGCGAGCGGCCACTCGTTCTCGTAGCGCCAGACGTTCGCGCCCATGACGAAGATCTGCATCCGGCCGGGGAGCTTCGCCGTCTCGCTCGGGCGGCCCGCGAGCGCGGAGCGCAGGAACTCGACCTCCGCGTCCTCGGTGACGGTCGCCCCGTCGACCTTGGAGTAGTCGATCTCCGGCGTGTCGAAGACGTTGACGCCGTGGCTCCAGGGGCCCACGCGCAGGAACGAGCCCTCGGGCATCAGCGCGAACGACTCGAACGTCTCGACGCCGAGCATGTCGAACCATCCGGCCTGGTAGAACGCGCGGCCCTTCGCCGCGGCGAGGCGCCCCAGGCCGCAGCGCTCGGTCCAGTAGGGGTCGGCGGAGTCCGGATGGCGCGTCAGCTCCGCCCAGCTCTCCGCCGAGGACATGGACGTGTGCCACTTCTCGAAGAACTCGGGGATGAGGACGCCGCCCGGCGCGTAGTGGATCGAGTGCGGGTTGAAGACGATGACGGACGGTGCGCACGCGACGAGCGCGGGATTGGCGCTCCTGAGGCACGCCAGCTGCGTGTTGCCGGGATAGGAGCCGCCGACCATGACGACGCGGCCGTCGGACCACGGCTGCGCGGCGATCCACGAGAGCAGGTCGTCGGCGTCGTCGACGAGGCGGCCCTCCCACGGCTCGAAGACGCCCTCGGAATGGCAGCGCCCGCGGCAGTCGACGGCGAGCGTCGCCACGCCCCACGCCTCGGCGCGTTCCGGCGACCAGGGCTTGCCGGCGGCCGTGACGTCGTAGGGCGAGAACGAGAGGAGGCAGCCGGCCTTCTCCGCGCGGTTCGTCGGGAGATAGAGGTCGCCGGCGAGGTTCACGCCGTCCCGCATCGGGATCCGGACGTTGTCGTGGAATTCGGCCGGGGCCGTTCCGGCCCCCAGGAGAGCCACGCCCAGAGCGCACATCGTCTTCCGTCCTTTTCCGTTCATTTGCGTTGTTCGCGAGGCGGCCGCGAGCGTTCAGCCGCGGACGATGCGCTCGTACTCGTCCTTCTGCGCCTCCATCGACTCGACCATCTTCAGCTGCGTCCGGCAGCGGACGAGGTTGTGCTCCCCGTAGGCCGTGTGGAAGTAGACGTCGCCCTTGAGGTAGTCGGTGAGGAAGCGGATGCCGATCGTGAGCGTGATGATGCGCCCGGAGAGCGCCATGCTGGCGCGCTCCGCCTCGGTGAGGAACTTCGCGTTCGCGAGGTAGCCGCGCACGAGCGCCTCGAAGTACTCCTTCTTGGAGTAGACCTTCGAGAGGTCGCGCTCGTCCTCGGCCGCGGCGGCGGTCGAGGTGCGCACCATGTCGCCGAAGTCGTAGAGGGCCGACCCAGGCATCGTCGTGTCGAGGTCGATCACGACGTTCGAGCCGTCGGGCGCGAGCATCACGTTGTTGATCTTCGTGTCGTTGTGCGTGATGCGCTCCGGGATCTCCCCGCGGCGCATCATCTCGACGAGCGTCGCGGCCTCGGAGCGGCGGCGGTCGATGAAGTCGAGCTCCGCGGCGACGGAGGCCTTGCGGCCCCTGACGTCCGCCGCGGCCGCCTCGTCGAGGAGGCGCAGGCGGTCGACCGTGTCGTGGAACTTCGGGATGATCTCCCCGAGGCGCGGCGGGGGCAGCTCCGCGAGGTCGTTCTGGAACTTCGCGAACGCGCCGGCGGCGAGCTCCGCCTCCTTCGGGTTCGTCACGAGGTCGACGGACGAGTAGCCCTCGAGGAACGCGTAGAGGCGCCACGGGTTCTCGTAGCCGACGACCTCGAGCGACTTCACGCCGCGCGACTTGAGGAACTCGGTGACGCGGACGATGTTCGACTTGAGCAGCTCGGGCGGGAAGATGTCGGTGTTGACGCGCTGGAGGATGTAGCGCACGCCGCGCCGCGTCTCCACCTTGAACGTGTCGTTGATGTGGCCGGAGCCGTAGCGCGAGACGTCGGTCTGGTCCGTGACGCCCATCGACGCGAGCGCGGCGTCGAGCTGCTCCTTCGTGTACGTGCGGTTGGACATTTCGGAATTCCCTCGGGGTCTTATTCGATGTTCAGCTTCTCGTCCGGGTCGAGCCGGACCGAGTCGACGATGCGCAGCTCGCCGGGGGCGAGCGTGAGGAAGTCCTTGTCGCCGAACTGCTGCAGCACGCACTTGCGCTCGCGCTCGTAGTCGAGGTTGAGGAGGTAGACCCTGCCCTCGTCCGGGAAGTACGAATGGAGGATCCAGCGGCAGTCCTCGTCCGGGTTCTCGAAGTCGGGGCCCGTGACGTAGACGTTGCCGCGGCCGAGCTTGGCGCAGTAGCGGTAGAGGAGGCCGGCGAGGCCGTCGCCGCCGACCTCCGCGCCGCAGCCGACGTCCATGTTCGCGGCGGCGGGGTAGCCCCACCAGTTCATGAAGAAGACCTCGCCCCGGCCGTTCCTGCAGCGCAGGATGAAGGGCTCGCCCTCCTCGTCGTCCACCGCGAGTTCCTCGAAGTTCTCCGCGGGCGCCGCGAACTCGAGCCTGCCGAGCGGCAGGCACATGTAGCCGAAGCGGCGGCGCGCGGCGATCCCGAGGCAGTTCCTCTCGGTCGAGGGGCCGGTCGCCCAGTACTTGCGCGGCGTCTCGCCGGTCACCCGGAAGCCGCACAGCTCCGTGAGGTCGCCGCCGTTCACGAGCTTCTCGACCGAGAGGTTCGTGAAGTCGCGCTTGTCGTCCGTCGAGAGGTGCGCGAGGCCGATCACGAGCTTCCCGCCGCCCTTCACGTAGTCGCAGAGGACCTTGTACTGCTTCTCCGAGCAGGTGTTCCAGCCGGCGAACATCAGGACCTTGTAGTTCGCGAGGAGGTGCTCCGCCGTCACGTTGTCGCAGGCGAACGAGACGATGTCGCCCAGCCCGTAGGGCGAGGCCGAGAAGTGGATGTTCTTGTTCGGCGCGAGCATCGGCGGCATCGGCATCACGGCCCGGCGGACGACCTCCCAGCTCATCTCCGGCAGGCCGCACATCCAGTTGGGGTTCGTGCGCGCCAGATCGTAGGCGCCGCAGACGGCCTCCGCCGGGACGTAGTCGGGCCGGCCGAGGTCGAGGTTGCCCTTCGCGATCGCCCAGGTCGCCTCCGGCTGGCCCTTCGGCGCGGGATGTTCGCGGCAGAACGCGGTGAAGTCCGCGATGGCCTTGCGGTACTTCCTCGCGACGGGCGAGCGGTAGTCGATGTACGGGAACTTCTTCCTCGCCTCGGGCATCGCCGCCGCGACGGCCGCCGCGTTCGCGGGCTCGTCGAGCTTCGCGCCGAGCTTCCGCAGCGGCATCGGCATCCGCGACATCGGCGAGTCCTCGCAGAGCGAGCTCTGCAGCTGCCAGTTGCCGCTCTCGTTCACGACGAGCTTCGCACCGGTCATGTACTTGACGAAGAACGCCGTCTCGAGCGTCTTCATCTTGTACGGGTTGCGGTGCGGGATCCAGCTGTACCACTCGTGCGCCAGGTGCGAGCCCCAGAGCGGCAGATTGTACTGGCGGTAGAGGCCGCGCGAGAGCGCGGAGGCGAGGACGAGGTCCCCGAACGGGAAGTCCTCCGTGCAGGGCACCTCGGTGCCGGCCGCGACCTCGTAGTCGAGCGAGAAGTTCGCCGAGGTGGCCATCACGAGGCCCCAGCCCGCCGCGTGGAGGTCGCCGACGTGCTTGTGGACGCGGTTCATGTACTCGTCCGCGAGCGCGCGAAGCGTCGTTCCGCGGTCGTCCCAGTTCGTGTAGAGCGAGAAGTTGTAGCGCTCGCCGAAGTCGTAGCCGAGCCAGGCGCCGCCGAGGGCCTTGCGGAGGCGGGCGACGACGTCCTTGTCCGCGCCCGAGTAGATGCATGTCGCGAAGAGCCCGCGCGCCTTCGCCTTCTTCGCGAGGTCGAGCAGCTCCTCGCCGCCCTGCCAGAACTGGAGCGTGTTGCCGACGCCCTCCTTCGCGCAGAGCGCGACGATCTCGTCGTAGTCGAGCTTGTCCGGCTCCCAGTAGGTGAAGCAGAAGCCGCCCATCTTCATCCGGCCGCGGTTCGCGTAGACGCCGGAGCCGATGTAGATCCCGGTGTCCGCGGGAACGGGCGTCCGGGACGTCTTCGGCCGCTTCTTGGCGACGATCTCCGCGCCCGCGAGCGCCCGGACGGGCCTGTCCGCGCGGCGGAACGCGTCCTTGTCCCCGGCCGGGGCGGTCTTCTTCGCTTTCATCTCGGTCCTCGTGTCCTGTTCGCCGACGGGCGGAATGGATGCGTCGACGGCGCCCATACTAGCATGCGCCGCCCCGCCCCGGCAACTACACGAAGGGATAGTGCCGGCATGCCCGAAGGACCTTCGCCATTTGTCGCTACCGCACGGCGATCATGGTCGGCATGACGGCGGCGACGATCGGGGCGTCGCCAATGACGATGTCGACCTAGCGCACGAGGATGACGGTCGGCATGACGTCGACGACGATCGCGCCGCCGCCGACGACGATGCCGGGAAGTTCCGTCGCGGTGTAGACGCCGGCGCGCTTCGTCGTGCCGGCGATCGCCAGCTCCTTGACGGTCAGCACCTTCCCGTCGGTGTAGACGCACTGCGAGCCGTCGTCCGACGCAAGCGAGAGCGAGTAGGTCCGGACGTCCTTCGTGACGCGCAGCGCGCCGTTGCCGGAAAGCTCCCAGTGCACGCGCGAGAGCG
>CAMNDA010000406.1 GCA_946534745.1 uncultured Verrucomicrobiota bacterium
CCCGCCGCTACCTGCGCGACCTCGGGACGGTTCGCCTCGCCACCGAGGAGCCTCGCCAGCGCGCGTTCCTCGACGGCGAGCCGGGCGTCACGGTGAAGGTCGTGAAGAAGTCAGACGGCAACACCGTCGAGACCGTCCGGGAGCTGAAGCGGCGCGTCGAGGACATCCGCCGCGAGCTGCCGCCGGGCGTGGAGCTCGTTTGGCTGCAGGACGACGCGCAGATCGTCCAGGCCAACGTCGACAACACGATCGCCGACATCGGCTCGTCGGTGCTGCTCTGCGCCGTCATCCTCTTCGCGTTCCTCGTCAACCTGCGCTCGACCTTCGTCGTCGCCGTGACGATGCCGGTCACGATCGTCATCTCGCTCTTCTTCCTGCAGCTCTGCGGTCTCACGCTCAACCTCTCGACGCTCCTGGCGATGGGCCTCTCCGCGGGCATCCTCGTCTCCAACTCGATCGTCGTGCTGGAGAGCGTCGTGCGCCGCTTCGAGTCCGCCGGCGCGTCGCGCGAGGATCGCTGGGCGGCGGCGCGCGAGGGCGCGGCGGAGCAGACCGTGGCGATCCTCGCCTCGGCCGGCACGAACGTCGTCGTGATGCTGCCCATCGCGATGATGTCCTCGCTCATGGGCAAGTTCTTCGTGCCGTTCGCAACGGCGACGCTGATCGTGAACGCCGTCTCGATCGTCGTCTCCTTCACCCTCACGCCGATGCTCTGCGCGCTCGTGATGAAGCCGGAGGCGGAGCAGACCGGGCGCCTCGCGCGGTGGGGCCGCTCGTGGGAGGCGACGCTCGTGCGGTGGGGCGGCGCCTACGGCGCGTGGCTGCGGCGCCTCGGCGCGCGTCGCGGCGCGCGCGCCGTCGCGGCGCTCGGCTTCCTCGCGCTGCTGGCCGTCTCGATCGCGTTCGGCACGCGAGGGCTCGGCTTCGCGCTGCTGGAGAACGACGACTGGGGCCGCGCCTTCGTGCGCCTCGAGTTTCCGGACTACTACGACCTGGCGCGCACGCAGGCGGCGACGCTCGCGATCGCGAGCCGCATCGGGGAGGATCCGGACGCCGTCTCCGTCCTCGCCACGCCGGGCCGCGCCGACGCCCTCGCGGGCCAGGCGAGCGAGGGCGTGTACCTGGCGCAGATCGAGGTCGTCTACAAGCCCTCCGAGGAGCGCCCCGGGCGCGGCATCGACCGCATTCTCGAGGCGTTGCGCGCGCAGCTGCGCGAAGAGCCGGACCTCATCGCAACCGTGACGATGCCGAGCTACGTGAGCGGCATGTCCTCGACCATCCAGTACAACCTCAAGGGCCCGGACCTCACGGTGCTCACCGACAGGGCGCAGCGCCTCCAGGCGCTCGCCTTCGCGCTGCCCGGCCTCGCGCAGCTCGACACCACCGCGCGCGACGACAAGCCCGAGGTCCGCATCCGGCCCGACCGCGCGGTCCTCGCCGACATGGGGCTCGACGCCGCGGCCGTCGGCACGATGGTGCGCGCCGGCGTGGACGGCGTCGAGGCCGCCTCCTACAAGGAGGACCTCAAGACGATCGACGTGCGCGTCAAGTTCGCCGAACGCGAGGGCGCCGCGCAGATCGGCGAACTGCCCGTCCCCGCCGCGCCGGGGCGGCCGGTGCCGCTCTCGGCCTTCACCGAGGAGGTGCGCGCCGGGCAGAAGGTCATGATCTTCCGCCACGACAAGGAGCGCGCGATCCTCTTCGGCGGCAACGAGCGCCCGGGCTACGCGGCCGGAACCGTCGGCGACCAGCTCCAGGCCCTCGCGGACGAAAACGGCATCACCGGCGACGGCTACTCGCTCGCCGCCGTGGGCGCCTCCGAGATGATCGGGGAGTCCGTCGCGGACTTCGGCGAGGCGATGCTGCTGGCCGTCGCGATGACCTTCCTCGCGCTCGCCGCGATCCTGGAGAGCTGGCGGCGGCCGCTGCTCGTGCTCGCGACCGTGCCGATGGCACTCGTGGGCGTGCTGTGGGCGCTGCAGCTGGCGGGGCTCGCCGTGTCGATCTTCGTGCTGCTCGGCGGCGTGATGCTCATCGGCGTCGTCGTGAATCCGGCCGTGCTGGTCGTGGACCGGATGGCGCGGCTCGAGGCCGCGGGCGAGGGGAGGGCGGACGCCATGTGCCACGCCGTCGCGCAGACCTTCCGCGCCGTGGTGATGGTCATCGTCGCCTCGGGCCTCGGGATGCTGCCCATCGCGCTCTCGACCGGCATCGGCGCCGTGAACCGCGTCGGCATCGGCGCGGCCTCGGTGGGCGGCATCCTCGTCGCCGGCGCGCTGACGCTCCTGGTGCTGCCCTTCCTCGGGATGGGCAGCGCCCGCCGGCGCTAGCGCCGCCGCGTTCGGGCAAGAGGGCCCCGTCGCAGCCGCCGGGACGTTCTCCTGCCTTTCGCCGGCGGGCGGACTATGGTAGACTTCGCGCCATGCAACAAGTCCCGACCGGCGGACCCCGCGCGCGGCTGCGCTTCGGCCGATTCGACTACGCCGCATTCCTGACCTTCGCCTCCTACGCTGCCTCCTCGCTGGCGATCCCCGTCGTGCTCGTGGAGATGGCGGAGGACCTCCACTTCCCGCTGCTGGAGGGCGGCATGGCGACGGGCGGCTCCTTCCAGGTCGTCCGCAGTCTGGCGATGTGCGCGTCGATGGTCTTCGCGGGGTTCGCCGCCGCGCGCTGGGGCAACCGCCGCTCGCTCGGCGTCGCCGTCGGCACGATGGGGGCCGGGCTCTTGCTCTGCGCCTTCGCGCCGTCCTACCTGCTCGTCCTGCCCGCGCTGCTGTTCGCCGGGCTCGGCGAGGGCGTCGTCGAGGGCCTTGGCACGCCGTTCGTCCAGGATATGCACCGCGACGACCCGGGGCGCTACGTGAACTTCACGCACGGCTTCTGGTCGCTCGGCACCTTCGCCTTCGCGCTCCTCGCCGGCGCGGCGCTCGTCTGGCGCGTCCACTGGCGCGCCATCCTCGCGGCGGTCGCCCTCGTCGCGCTGCTTCCCGTGCTGCTGCTCTTCCTGCCGTCGCGGACGACGTATCCGGAGCGCGCGCAGGCCGACCCGCCGTCGCGCACGTGGCGGCGGCTCGTCGAGCTGCTGCGCACGCGGCGCTTCTGGCTCTTCTTCGCCGCGATGTTCTTCGCGGGGGGCGGCGAATACTGCCTCACCTTCTGGTCGACGAGCTTCGTGCGCCTGAACTTCCGGACGAGCGCGTTCGCGGGCGCGCTCGGGACGGCCGCCTTCTCGGCCGGCATGTTCCTCGGGCGCACCGGCTTCGGGAGCTACGTCCCCCAGCGCCATCTCAAGCGGCTCGTCGTGACCGTCGGGCTCTTCGGGGCGGCGGTCTCGGCGCTCGTCGTCCCGTTCGCGCTGCACGCCGACGCCCTCCCGCCGGGCGCGGTGAAGCCCGCGCTCTTCCTGCTGCTCTTCCTCTGCGGCGTCGGCTCGGCGCCCTTCTGGCCGAGCATCCAGAGCCTCTGCGTCGACCGGCTCCCGCGGCTCGACTCGACGCTCGCCTTCATCGTCCTGTCCTGCGCCGGCGTGCCGGGATGCGGCTTCTTCACCTGGCTGATGGGCCTCGCGGGCGACCGCTTCGGCCTCGCCCGCTCCTTCGCGCTCGTCCCGCTCTCCTACCTCGTCATGGTCGCCCTCGTCCTGGCGGCCGCGCCGGCGCGGCGAGGGCGCAGCGGCTAGCGGCGCGAGACCGAGACGACGCGGTAGCCCTCGCCCTCGACGGCCGCGCGGAGCGCGGACTCGGGGACGTCGCGGTCCATCCGCACGAGCGCGCGCTGCGGGTCGAGCGTGACGTCCGCCGCGACGCCGGGGATGGCCTCGAGCGCC
>CAMNDA010000407.1 GCA_946534745.1 uncultured Verrucomicrobiota bacterium
CGGGCCAATCCGTTCTCCGGCATCGTTTCGTTCGGCGGAACCCAGCAGTTCCAGAGCTGTTCCTCGTGGACGCAGCCTATCGATTTCTCCGCGGCGACGTTCTCCTCGCTGCAGACCCAGATGTTCTACGGCGCGAAGAAGATTCCGGAGTTCCGCCTGCCGGCGACGCTGACCTCCTTCGACAAGCAGGCGCTCCGCTGCGACGACTATGCGCTCTCCGATCCGCGCCGCATCTGGTTCTACGGGCCGCCGCCGTCCTACATGTACTGGAAATCGGGAGACCCGGACTACCTCTGGTACGTACCGACGAGCAAACCCCGGCAGACCGTCTTCGTGCCGGAGCAATACGCCGTCGCGTGGACGAACGCGCTCTCGAACCACGGGACGTGGACCGCGATCACGGACACGGACCGCGCGCGGGCCGACTATCCGACGAAGCTCGAGGACGTGATGGTCAAGATCCGCGGCCCGAAGTTCGACCTGGTGCCGTCCCGGGTGAAGGACTCCGACGTGCTCGGCCTTTCGACCGAAGGCTCAGTCTACGGCTCCTACTACGTCGTGCAGTGGCGCGAGGCCGCGCCCGGCACGATCGTGCTCATCAAGTAGACCCCTCGTTGTGCGTCCGCGCTCCCCGCGCGGACACACCCCAAACCACCGCCATGAATCAAACGCAGACAATGTGCAACTTCGCGGCGCCGCCGATGGAGCGGATTCGCGTCGGCTTCGTCGGAATCGGGGAGCGCGGCACGACCGCGGTCTTCCGCGTGTCCGGCATTCCCGGAACGGAGACGGCCGCGCTCGCCGACCTGCGCCGCGACCAGTGCGAGCGCGCGAAGGCGTGGCTCGAGGAGAGGGGGCGCCCCGGCGCGAAGCGGATCCACGGCGGCGAGGAGGAGTCGTGGAAGGCGGTGTGCGACGACCCCGACGTCGACATCGTCTACGTGACCGCGCCCGCGCCGCTGCACCCGCGGATCGTCCTCTACGCGCTCCGCGCCGGCAAGCACGTGCTCACCGAGGTGCCGGGCGCGCAGACGCTCGACGAGGCGTGGGAGATCGTCGAGACGGCCGAGAAGGCCCGCCGCCACTGCATGATGCTCGAGAACTGCTGCTACGGCGAGATGGAGATGCTCGCGTGGAACCTCGCGCACAAGGGCCTCCTGGGCACGCTCGTCCACGCCGAGGGCGGCTACATCCACAACCTCGTGTGGCGCCAGCTCGAGGACAACTTCCGCAACCGCGCGAACTTCGGCGGCGGCACGGTCCACGGCTTCGGCAACACCTACCCCACGCACGCGCTCGGGCCGATCTGCCTCTACCTGGACGTCAACCGCGGCGACCGGATGCAGAGCGTCGTCTCGATGTCGTCGCTCGCCGCCGCCAACCGCGAGTTCGCCGAGGCCACCTATCCGCCGGACTCCTGGCAGCGCCGCACCGAGTGGCTCACGGGCGACATGAACACCTCCGTCATCCGCACGGCGCGCGGCCGCACGATCATGATGCAGTACAGCACCGCGTCGCCGCGCCCCTACAGCCGCATCAACCTCGTGCAGGGGACGAAGGGCTGCTTCTACGACTATCCGCCGCGCCTCGCGCTCGCCGACGTTCCCGGCGGCGAGGCGGAGTGGATGGACGGCGAGGCGTTCGAAAGGGCGCGGAAGGAGCACATGCACCCGCTGTGGCGCACGACCGGCGAGCTCGCCGCGAAGGACGGCGGCCACGGCGGCATGGACTTCATCATGGACCTGCGCTGGGTCTGGTGCCTGCGCAACGGCCTGCCGCTCGACATGGACGTGTACGACCTCGCGAGCTGGAGCGCGATCGTTCCCTGCACGGGCGAGAGCGACCGCAACGGCGGCGCGCCCGTCGAAATCCCCGACTTCACCCGCGGCGGCTGGAAGACCGCGAAGCCGGCCTCGATCGGCGACGTCGACCTCAAGAAGATGGGGTTCTAACCCCTTCCCGCCTCTCCGCCGCGCCATCGGAGCCGGAAGGAACGGACGCAGCGGATTTTCCAAGCCGAACACAAACCCCGAACATGAAACGCATTTCCCTCTTCGTCGACGCCGCGGCGCCGGTCCGCGGGGCGGACGGTTCGTCCGCGCATCCCTTTCCCACGCTCGAGGCGGCGCGCGACGCGCTCCGGCGCCGACGCGCGTCCGGCGCGATCCCGCGGGACGCGCCGGTCGACGTTCTCGTGCGCGAGGGCGTCTATCGGCTCAAGCGTCCGCTCTCGTTCGACGCGCGCGACGGCGGCGCCGCGGAGGCTCCTGTCACATGGCGCGCCGCGGGCGCCGGAATGCCGGTCGTTACGGGCGGCATCGACCTTACGACGGGCTGGGAGGAATCGGAGGTCGACGGCCTCGCGTGCTGGCGCCGGCCGATGCCGGAGGCGCGCGGCCCGCACGGCGTCCGCTTCACGCAGCTCTTCGTCGGCGGCGCGCGCCGCTTCCGCGCGCGGCTGCCGCGCGAGGGGTTCTGGCGGTTCGACGGCATCCCGCCCGCCGAGGCGAGGCGCGACGCCGGCGGCGCCTTCCACGGCGCGATGTCGGCGCGCCTCCCGGCCGAGGCGGCGCGCGCGCTTCGCGACCCCGCGGCGCTGCGCGAGGCGGAGTTCGTCGTGCCCGACCACTGGTACGAGAACCACCTCCGCGCCGCGTCGCTCCGGGGGCGCACGGTGCGGTTCGAGACGCGCGGGTTCTCGCGGCTCTCGAAGGACGAGACCGGGCGCGCCGCGCGCTTCCGGCTGGACAACGTCCGCGCGGGCCTGACGGAGCCCGGCTTCTGGTTCCTCGACCGCGCGAAGGGCGAGCTGCTCTACCTGCCGCTCCCGGGCGAGAAGCGGAACGAGACGCCGGTCGAGGCGCCCGTCCTGCCCTGCCTGCTGCGCGTGGCGGGCGACCTCTTCGACCCGGCGCGGCGCGTCCGCCACCTGCGCTTCGAGTTCCTCGACCTGCGCGCGCAGGAGTGGGAGCTGCCGCGCGAAAGCCCGGGCGTGCGCCAGGCCGCGTTCCAGGTCCCCGCCGCGGTGCACTTCGAGGGCGCGGAGGACTGCGCGCTCTACGCCTGCCGCGTCTCGCGCACCGCGGGCTGGGCGGTGGAGCTGCTGCGCGGCTGCCGCCGCTGCCGCGTCGTCGCCTGCTCGCTGCGCGACCTCGGCGCCGGCGGCGTGAAGATCGGGCACGAGGGGCCGCTGCCGGACGTCTGGTTCGACGAGATCTCGCGCGGCCTCGACGCCGCCGCGCTCGGCTGGGGCCCGCGCGCCTCCGACCCGCGCTCGGCGCCGCAGCGCCCCGGGGCGGCACGGGCCTCCGGCTCCCCCGGCCCGGCCGCGGCGACGGTCGCCGACTGCTCGATCGTCGGGGGCGGACGCCTCTTCCATTCCGCGATCGGCGTGTGGTGCGGCGACGCCGGCGGCTGCCGGATCGTCCACAACGAGATCCGCGACTTCTTCTACTCCGGTGTCTCCTGCGGCTGGTCGTGGGGCTACATGCCGGCGCACGCGCGCGACAACCGCATCGAGGGCAACCGCGTCTCCGACATCGGCCACGGGATGCTCTCGGACATGGGCGCCGTCTACACGCTCGGGCGCCAGCCCGGGACCGTCGTCGCGCGCAACTTCGTGCACGACGTCGGCAGCTACGGCTACGGCGGCTGGGGGCTCTACGCGGACGAGGGGACGAGCTGGGCGCGCTTCGAGGAGAACGTCGTCCTGCGCACCCGCAGCGAGGGCTTCCACCAGCACTACGGCCGCGACAACCTCGTGCGCCGCAACCTCCTCGCGGACTCCGGCGAGGCGGGGGCGCGCCTCTCCCGGGGCGAGGCCTTCCGCGCGCTCTCGCTCGAGGGCAACGCGGTGCTGCACCCCGCCACGGGC
>CAMNDA010000408.1 GCA_946534745.1 uncultured Verrucomicrobiota bacterium
CGAGCTGGCGGGAGAGGAGCGGGTGGTCCTTGTCGTCCGGCAGGACGACGAGGACGTCGCCGTATCCGGAGCCCTGGCTCTTGTGGACGGTGATCGCGTAGGCGAGCTCGTGCTCCGGAAGCTGCGAGACGGGGCAGGCCACGACGCCTTTTCCGCGCGGGAAGAGGACGACGACATCGCCCTTTCCCCGCTTGACGGTGACGCCGACGTCGCCGTTGTCCAGCGTCCGGGAGTTCTTCGTCACGATCACGGGGATGCCGCTCTCGACGAGCGGCTCCGACGGGTTCCTGCCGAGGCGCTCCTTCAGAAGCAGGTCGTTCACGTGCTCGACGCCGAAGGACCCTTTCCGCACGACTGTGAGGATGCGCGACTTGTCCAGCTCCTCGAAGAGGTCGTGGACGTCGGCTTCGGCCAGCCCCTCCAACGGCTTGCCGAGGTGCGCGGCGGCGTCCGCCAGCACCGCGAGCCGGCCGCCCTTGCCGAGTCCGTGCGCCTTCGCCCAGCCGATCAGAAGCTTGTCAATCGTCTCGCGCAACTGCATTCTGCCTTTCACATCGGATTCGTCGAGCTTGGCGAGCCGGCGGAAGAAGCAGCCGCCACCCGTCTTGCCGGGGGGATTGACCCAAGCGTCTCCGTCCACCCGCGATTCGTCCGAGAGGATCGCATCGCTCTTCCCTCTGTTGATTTCGTCGGCGCACGTCCTCAGCCGGCCCGTGAAACGATGGGACGTCTTCAGCTCGACGAAGGCGCCCGAGGAGGCATCGTCCTTGCCGAGAAGCTTTGTCAGGTCGCCCAGGACGGCGCCGGCGTCGACGGACGGAAGCTGGTGTCTGTCGCCGAGCAGCACGAGCCGGCAGTCCTTGCGAAGCGCCGCGAGCAGCGACCGCATCAGGAGCAGATCGACCATCGAGCATTCGTCGACGACGACGACGCGGTGCGGGAGGGGGTTCTCCGCATTGTGGGCCCAGTTCGGCGGGAACCCTCCGAGAAGGCCATGGATCGTGGAAGCCGACATGGTGGAGATTTCCGAGCGGACCCTCTGGTCCCCCTCTCCGCGGTCGACGGCCTTCTCGCATTGGTCTGCGAGCGCCTCCACCATCCGCCGCCTAGCCCGGCCGGTAGGTGCGGCGAGGGCCACGTCGGCGGGCTTGAGCCCGGTCTTCGCGAAGAGCGCCCGGAGAATCGAGCAAAGAACGGTGGTCTTGCCCGTGCCGGGACCGCCTGTGACGACGGCGAAACGGTTCTCGACGGCGGCGCGCACGGCGAGGCGCTGGTCGGTGTCAAGGGACTCGTCCCTCGGATTGCCGTCCTTGTCTCTCCCTGTGTAGGCCGAAACGGCGTCGAGCTCGGCGTCCGAGAGGACGTCGTCGGTCGTGCCGATCCGGTCGTGGATTGCCTTGCCGACCTCCTTCACGGCCTCGCCGTACTTGTCGAAATACCAGAATCCCCGGGCGTCCTTCTTCACGATGTCGCCCGCGAGCGGGGCGGCGGCCTTCACGGCTTCCTCCCACTCGGCATCGACAGCCGTCCGGAGCTCGGCAGCGGCGGACGTCACGTCCTCGCCATCCGCCCGGCGGCGACAGGCGTCCGCCAGAAGGGCGCCGCGCTGGTTCTCCTTGCGAGCAATATCGAACGCGGTGTTGCCCTCCCGGAGCGACACGAACATCGCCGCGAGGAAGAGATAGGCGTGCGAATCGGTCTCCGGCTTGCGGCCGACGATGTCGCGCGCCGTCTGCAGTTCGCCTAGCGAGACGGCGCGCGCCGCCAGAAGACGCGCGAGGATGTCGCGGACGGCCATGTCCGCCTCGGCATTGCCACCGGGGATTTCAAAGAGCCGCAGCAGGCGATTCGCCTCTTCCTTCGTCATTTTCATTCCGCATCCTCCCTCTCCGCCTTGATTGCCGGATTGTCCGCGACCTCCGCGCGGAACTGCTCGATCACGGCGTCGTCGACCGGGGTCGAGAAAACATCGTCCTTCACCCCTTGCAGGAACGCGCGGACGAAGAAGTACGCCACGCCGGCGAGCGTTTCGTCGCGCCCCTTCAGCCAGGCGTCGGCCGCGAGGGCGTAGAGCTTGTACTGGAGATGGTAGCCGCTGTCCTCCATCGCCGCTTCGACGTGGGTGCGGCCGCTTCTCTTCGAGGGATCGTCGTACTTCGTCAGCGAGTTCGTCTTCCAGTCGATGATGAAGACCTTCTTCACGCCGTTTTCATCCGTGCGGCGGACGAGCAGGTCGATCGCCCCGTTGAACGCGCCCTCGCGGTTGTACGGAAGGACTCGGTCCAGCACCACCGGCTCCGAACACACGAAGGCCGTTTCGGCGAGGCGGTCCTTGTGGCGAATTTCGCGCAGCCGGAACCGACAGCCGCCGAAATCGAGCGGGATGTCGAGCGCGTGCCGGACCATCCGGAGGAAGGCCTTGGCCGTGGAGTCTCCGCCCTCCTCGACGTCCTTCACGGAATTGCCCCTCATCTTCTCGCGGATCAGGCCGAGGAGCTCCTCCTCCTTGTCCGGGTCGCGTGCGTTCGTGAACCCGACCTGCCCTTCGTCCTCGTCGTTTTTGCAGAGCGCCTCCATCGTCTCGTGGAAGACGTTGCCGCAGATATTGCCGCCGGGGAGGAGGGAATTCGTGTCCGTTGTCTCGGGTTCCTCTTCCGGCTCGTCGCCCGTCCGTGGGGCGCCGGACCCCGGAGCCACCTCAAGAGGAGACGGCTTGCCGTTCTTCGATCCGTCCTTCTTCTCCTTCTTCCTGTGCATCGACGTAAAGGAGTCCCATTGCAGGCGGAAGCTCTTGTTCCACTTCAAGCCGGCAAGTTTTTCCCGGTCGTCGTCCGACATTCTCACGGCATCTCCGACCGGAGCCGCGGTCTCCGGCTTGACGGAATCGGCTTGCGATGTCGCAGCCGAAGTTTCGGTTTTCGGCGGGAAGGCGGCGGCGCGTTTCTCCTCCGTGTCGAACCAGGACTGGATGGCCTGGCCGAGGAATCCGTGCTCCGAACGGGCAAGGAGCGGGGATCCGTCGCTTCCGATGCCCGTTCCCCAGGCCCGCGCGGACCACGGGAGGTAGATCCGGTGCTCGGCGCGCGTGAGTGCGACGTAGAAGAGCCGGCGGGCCTCCTCGCGGAGCGCGGGCTGCTCGTCCTCGGGGGTCTTCTTCTTGTTGAACGGCGCGGAGAATCCGGCCGCGACGAAGACGACGGGGAACTGGAGCCCCTTGGCGGCGTGCATCGTCATGATCTGCACGCGGTCCGCGCCGCTGTCCTTCCCGAAGAGCTCGCCGTCCTCGCCGGCGGAATCGTCCTTCCTGCGCCAGGCGCGCAGCGTGGCGGAGAAGTCGGCGACGGTCCGGGCGAGACGGCCGCGTTTCGCAAGCAGGAGGTCGAAGATCTGGCGCACGGCGGTGCGGGAACGGTTGAAGGCGTGGATGTCGGCGCCCGGGGAGGCGAGCGCCGTGCAGGGGTCGGACATCGCCTTCTCGAAGAGCTCGTTCCACTTCCTCTTGTCGGCAAATTTCCGAAGGGCTTCGACGAAGGCGTCGAACGCCGGGAACGTCGCGAACTGCGGCAGCCGCGCGGGCTCGATGCCGAAGATTGGCGACACGAGCAGCGCCGTGCGGTTTCCGGCGTCGGTGGGCTTCTCGAGGTAGTCGAGGAGCGCCTGGACGCCCTCCGCCTCCGGCGAGTCGAAGAGCCCCCGCTGCTTGTACTGCCCGTAGGGGATGCCGTGCCGGGCCAGGACGCGCCGCACCATGATCGCGTCCCGGTTCGCCTTGACGAGGACGCACATGTCCCGGTAGCGGAAGCGGTGCGACTTCGGGTTTCCTTCCTTGTCGAGCATTTTGTAGGCCGGATCCAGGGCGTGGAGGCGCTCCATCTCCTGCGCCGCTCGCTCCATGAAGACGGGCAGGCAGACGGAGACATTGCCGAAACCACCGGATTCGGGCACATTGTCCTTCAAGCGGCCGGGCATCGATTCGAGCAGGCGGACGGGGTCCGGCTCCGCCTCTTCAACGAGGCCGTGGACACGATTCCCGTTTTCGTCCTTTCTGTCGCCGAACTTCTCGTTTCCATCCTCCGGATACCGAACCGCTTTGTATGGGATGCCATCCCCGGCCGCGCCGGCCGCGAACCACTCCCCGGCAAAGAGGCCGTTAAACGCATCGACGAGGGCAGGCTTCGCGCGGAAAGTCTCCGGGAGCGAAAGCTCCTGCCCGCCGGCGTCCAGGACTTCCGCCTTGGCCTTGCCATAGACGCGCACATCCGCGCCGCGGAACGAGTAGATGGCCTGCTTGGGGTCGCCCACGACGATTAGAAAGCCGGGCTTGCCGCCCTCGACTTTGTTCACCGCTTGAGAGAAGAGAATGCGGAAGATGTCCCACTGGCTTTGGTCGGTGTCCTGGAATTCGTCGACGAGCGCCACGCGCCAGTGGGCCCGGATGGCATTGAAAAAGCTCGCCTGCGCGTCCGCGGCCTCGGGCGTCCCGGGTTTCTTGCGGACGACCTCCGAGGCGCTCTCGACCATGTCGTCGAACGGCAGCAGCGCGGCGGCCTTCTTGAATTCCTCGAACAGCGGAATCGCGAGGTTCAAGAGTTCGATCGCAAGCTCCTTCTGATTCTTCCGGGATGCCGCCTTGCCCATTTTCTTCAGCGCGGCGCCAAGGTTTTCGATCGGTTTCCTGCAATTGGGAATTGAATTGAAAAGTTTACCACCCTGCTTGCCATTCATAACGGAAATGTAGTTCCACTTTCGGATCGTTGAATCGAGATCCTCTAGATTGTTTGGAACCGGGCAAGAGGCGAGTTCGTCGGCGAAATCCGCTTCCGTTGGCCGTGCGAGATTGTCGAAGTTCTTCTCAAGCCAAGCGTAGAAAGTAGCAGGCTTGGAGTTCCAAAACTGAGCATTGTCGACAATGTATTTTCCGACATTTCCGACTCCCAGCGCGACCAGTTCGGCGTGGGCCTTCCGAACGGCGGGGGCGGCATTCCCGACGGCGACGTCGAGCTCCTCGCGCCACTCGTCCGGAGCCGTCTTCCCGATCTTCTTCCCGACCTCCTCGACCAGCTTGTCGACGGATTCCATCCCGGCGGCCTTCAGCGCCGCGGACAATCCATCGGGGCAGAGCGCCTTGAAGTCCGAACCCTTCAGCGCGTCCAGGATGGCGCGACGGGCCAGCGCAGCGCCGTCGCCGCCGATGTCGCACTGCATCGGGACGCCGTTCTCGAAGGCGAATTCGGTCAGGAGCTGCCGGCAGAACGAGTGGATCGTGCAGATCGTCGTCTCGTCGAAGTCGGGCGGAAGGCATCCCTCCTTCTCCAGCGCCTCGCGGACGCGGTTCTTGAGTTCGGCGGCCGCCTTCTCCGTGAACGTGACGAGAAGGATTTCCCGCGGGGAATACCCCTTCTCCCGGATGAGCTTCACCACGATGCTCTCAAGCGCGTAGGTCTTGCCCGTGCCGGCCGACGCTTCGATGATGGCGTCGCGCCCGTAGTCGAGCTGGTTCCAGACATAGCGCTTGTCCGTCCATCTTTTTTCACTGTTCGCCATTTCAGACACTCTCCTTGCGAACGCCGTCCAGGATCCGCTTGAACCAATTCTCGTATCTCGACTTCACGTCGGCGACGTCGTTCGCGGCGTCGCCGTCGCCCCCTTCGCCGGGGAACCGTCCCATCGGACCGACCGTTTCGTCGACGACCAGGCCGTTGTCGAAGCCCTTCCTCTCGCCGGAATCCCAATCCTTCGAGAACGAATCGACGGTCGACCGCCACTCCGCGTCATCCTTCGGGGCCTTTTCGGCGATCTTCCCGTCCTTCTTCGCCTTTTCGAACGCCTTCGCGAGGTCGGAGTATCCGAAGTCGAGATACACGCCGTCCTCCGAATCGTCCAGATAGCGCAGGTAGGCGCCGGAGACCTTGTCGAGCCAGGTTCTCGCCTCTTCGGGCGTGGCCGTCCACTCCCACGCGTTGTGGAGGCATTTGTCGATGTCGGCAATGCCGACCCGTAGCGTTCGCGCATCGGCGCCGGTCTCCCCGGCGACCTTCGCGACCCAGGCGACAAACGGCTTCAGCATGGCCTTGGGCGGAAACGGCGTTTGATTGATTTCTCCTTTTTTCCTTCCCCTTGAATCGCCGCATTTGTTGAACTGGAGAATCCGGCTCTCCCCTCCCGCGACCTTCCAATCCTTGGTTTTGGCGGTGAAAAGTCGTTCAGGAAGGTGCTTCTCGCATGGGCCCTCACTTGCGGGGAACACGGTTCGCACGGGATCGGGTTTCTCCCAGTCGTTCGGCAGGAATCCGTCCGCGAAGCTCTTCAGAGCCTGAAGGTCCTTGTTGCTGAATTTTTCGGATGTCTTGTCGATGGAATACGTTCCGAAGAATCCTTCCGCCTCGGGCAGGGCCCCCTTGGCGGCGAAGGATTCGTAGACTTCCTTGATCTCGTCCGGGGTTCCGCCACACGCCTCGTCGAGCAGTTTCCGGTTGAACGCCCACTGCACCGGGCCGTAGGGGATTTCGAGTGGTGCTTCGGGGTCGATGGAGCCGTCCCGGTATCCCTCGACACCGATTCCATACAAGTGCTGAAGCACGGCGCGGAGGGGCTTTTCGAGGAAATCGGCCAGGTCGTCCGTCCGAATCTCGACGCGACCGCCCGCCGAAGCCTCCCGGCCGTCCCGCCTGGCGGGCTCCCCGAGCGCAATGCGGCGCTCGACGTCCGAATACGTCGGGAGAAGGCCGGCGTACCAGTCGTCGGGCCAGGCGATCGGGCCGACGGGACTCTCGGGCAGGTCCTTCTCGGCGTGCCCGTCCAGATGATGGAGGAAATCGGCCTCCTCGGCGCGCTCGAGGAGCGGCGCCTGCACCTCGCGGAACTCGCTCTTCCTTTCCTTTCCGTCCTTGTCCGCCGTCGTCGGCAGGACGTAGTCCGAAAGGAACTTCTCCAGCTCGCAGACCATTCCGGAGGGGAAGAGCTCGGCGTCCTTGACGGGCTCGAGGCACGGATACGAGAGGACGAGCCGGTCCTGCACGGCCATCAGCGTCTCGAGGAAGAGGTGCTTCCGGACGGCCGTGGGCTGGACGTCGCCGAGCGACCGCGCCGCGCCCGGGATCTCGAGCGTCGTGGCGGAGTCGCGCCCGGGGAACATCCCCTCGCCCATCCCGAGCACGAAGACCTGCTTGAACGGCACGGGGCGCATCGGCACGAGCCCGGCGACCGTGACGCCGTTCGTGAGGTAGCTTCCCCTCTGGCACTTGACGCCGCCGACGAACTGCTCGACGGCCGCGACGACCAGCTCGAATTCCTGTTCTCCGGGCATGGTGTAAAGGGAGGAGAGCGTCCCGAAGACCTGGCCCTTCACCGGACCTTCCAGCTTGTCGTTGTAATCGACCGCGAGGAACTCGTTGGCAATCCGGCGCAGTTCGTCTGCCCACGTTGGACCGCCAGTGTCTTTTTCCTTTTCCTCGGGCGGCTTCGCGCACCGGCGCTTTTTTCCGGTCAGGTCGTGGAGCTCGCGGTACAGTGTCTCCACGACTTCCGAGAACTTCAGCGCGGAGGCGTCGTCGCCGCCGTCCCAGACGGAGAGATCCTCCCGGCCCACCGCCACGCGGCCGAGCCGGAGGCGTCGCAGCGCTCGGTCCCAGGAGAGGTTTCCGAAGTCGCCCTTGTCGTCAAAGCTGTCGAACGCCCCGATGTCCTTGGCATAGCCCCTCCATTCCGCGACGTCGTCCGGGCCGAAGGAGAGCGCGCGCTGCACGCACGGATTGTCGAGGACGGCGAAGAGCGTCTCGCGCGAAAGGCCGTCGCGGGCGAGGGCCATCAGCCCCAGGAAGCCCTGCAGGTAGGCGCTGTCCTCGGCGGCGGTTGTGTCGATGAGCGCGTAGGGGATCTGCCCGCGCCCGTCGAAGACGGCCTCGATCACGGGGCGGTAGGTCGCCATGTCCGGCACCAGCACGGCGATGTCGGAGAACTTGCATCTCCGGCCGTCGCCCCACGGACGCTTTCCGGCATCCCCTTGCGGCCCCCACACGGCGCCGAGGATGGCGTTGTGGACCGTCTCCACCTCGCGCCGGATCCCCGGCGCGGCGACGATCTGGATGGAGGCGTCCTGCTTCGCGACGCGGTCCTCTCCAAGCTTGACGCCGCCCTCCCCGGCCACGTCCTCCCCGGCGAAGGTTCGAATGGAGCGCTGGACCTTGGCCAGCATCGTTTCCTTTTCGCCGAAGCCGACGGAATCCAGCCGATCCCACTTGAAGGGAAACGGAGTGTCCGAATTGCCGTTCTTCTCCTCCAGTTCGACGAGCAGACGCAGCGTCTCGCGCCCGGCCGCGCCCCACTGCTGGAGAAGGGGGTGCGTCATCTCGAGATCGGCGTCGGCCGTCGGGAGCCGCCGCAGAAGCTCCTTCTTGGTTTCGATGTCGCCCCAGTATTCCAGACAGACGTTGTTGTGGTAGAAGACAATATCGCGGGTCGGGGCGAGCCAGTTCAGAATCTCGGCCTGGAGCGGCGAGAGCGTCGAGAGGCCGAAGAAGTAGATCGGGAGTTTGTCGCTGGACGGCTGGACTTTCTTCTCCAAGACTCGGTTGAAGAGCTGGCGCAGCGAAAGCTTTTCGCCGTCGGGCGGGTAGATTCCTTCCTTTCCGAAGAGCTTTTTCGCGAGGGCCGCCTCGGCCGCTTCGACGCCCACCGGCGCCCCGTCGCCTTTCGCGCTACAGCCCAGGATCCACTTTTCCACGATTTCGCGGTAGCGGTAGACCTCGTACTTGTCCATGAGCTCGGCGAGCTTCACGGCGAGCTGCCAGGCCATCCGCGCCTTCTCGCGCGAGGCCATCCGCGCCTTCTCGCGCGAGTCGATGGTCAGCGGGCCGTCGTTGCCGTCGGCGACGTACCTGCGGAACGGCGCGAGCGCCCCGAAGTCGTCCTTCGGTATCTTCTTGTCCAGAAGGATGGACAGGATGCCGACCGTGTAGTCCCCGTCCGGATGCTGCTTCGGGGTCTTTCCGGGGCCCTCCTTCTTCAGGCATCCGGCCAGGACCTTGAAGAGATGGTTCTCAATGAACGGGAACTCGACCCCCATGCAGAGTTCGGGCGTGTCCGCGAACACTCGGATGCGAAGCCACTTCGCGAGGTTCGTGTTCGGCACGACGACCGTCGAGAAGGAGAAGGAATCGGATTTCTTCCGCTCCTCGACGAGCCTCTCCTTCAGGTGGTGCGCGAGATCCTCGATCTTGTCGCTGTAGTAGATGTGCAAGGGCATTCGGCTCTCTCCTCGTTCCTTTCCGCTTGTGTTCGGGGATGGGGGAAGTATACTCCGCCGCGGCCGGAAAATCAACCGATCTGCGGCCTCGCAGGGCGTGGCGGCCGCCACGTCCGCATCGATTGAATGCCCCGGTTTTTGATTTCGTCAATTTCGGGGCTGAATTCCACAGATGAATTTCGCCCCGAATTTTGAATTTTAGATATTTCGGGGCAATTTTATCCTTGCGTTTCTCGCGGATTCGCCGCTCGCCGGCCCCTCATTTGCCGGCTGGCCGGCACCCGTCATTCCGCCGAAGGCGGCCCGTCATTTGCCGGCGGAGCCGGCACCCGTCATTTCCGCGAAGCGGACCCGTCATTGGATTCGGCCCTGCCGGAGGCGCAGAGGCGGAAGCCGAGGAGGTCGTCCCGGTAGGAGGGCGAGCCCCTGTCCCGGAAGGAGGACCCGCAGAGCCTGGCCGTGTAGAACCAGCAGCCGCCGCGGTAGACGCGGTACACGCCAACCGCAGTATTCGTCCACTCCCACACGTTGCCGTGCATGTCGTAGAGACCGATGGCGTTCGGCTTCTTCTGCCCGACGGGATGCGTCTCGTTGCCCGAATTGTCCTCGAACCACGCGACCTCGCCGAGCGTCTCCTCGGTGATCTCCGTCCCGTCCGCGAGCTTGCAGTAGTCGCCCGTCGCGCCCGCGCGGCAGGCGAACTCCCACTCCTCCTCCGTCGGCAGACGGAAGACCAAGCCGGACGCCTTCGCGGCGGGCTGCGCGTTGAGCGTCTCCAAGAACGTCTGGCAGTTGTCCCACGAAACCATCTCCACGGGATTCTCCGCGCCCTTGAACTCGGAGGGGTTCTCGCCCGTCACGGCCTCCCACTGCGCCTGCGTGACGGGGAACTTGCCCATCCGGTAATCCTTCCCGGGAATCGGGACCATCGAGGCGATGATTCCTTCGATGACCGCGGGATCGACGGCGCGGGCTTTCTTCTTCGCAGCCTTCTTCTTCGCGGACGTTTCCTCCGCGGGCGCTGCTTCCTCCGCAGGCGCTGCTTCCTCTTCGGGCGCTTCGGCGGACGCGTCCTCCTCGTCATCCCCGTAAACGAAATGGGGCTCTTCGTCGCTGTGATCTTCGCCGTCGCATTCGTATTCAATATCGCCCCAATCGATCGGCAGGTCGCCCGAGAAGGCGATTTCTTTGTCCTTGACCCACCGCTTGGCGGCTTCGGGCGACTCCGCTTTGACATAAACACCGGAGCACCCCGTCAGGCTGATTTCGACGAGGAAAACGGATTTCTTCGCGGACTTCTTCTTCGCGGCTTTCTTCGCGGGCGCCTTCTTCGCAGGCTTCTTCTTCGCGATCGTTTTCTTCTTATGTGCCATTTTTGTTTTCTCCCGTGGCGGTTTCGTACCGTCGCGGCGCTCCCGCCGCAACGCCGCCCAGTCTACCACCGCGTGGGATACAGTTCAAGGGAAGTTTCCGGACGCCCCCGGTCGCGGCCGGTCGACACAATCGACGCAATCGACAGAGTCGACGAAGTCGATGTTTCGGGATTTCGCGCATCTGCCGACTGGCGCATCCGCAACCGGCGATGCGAAGCGGACGGGGTTGCCTCCGTGTTGCGCCACGTCTCCGCGTTTTCCCGAACGCGGAGGTGCTGGAGTCTCTTCGCGAAACGAGCAGTCCTGCGCCGGGCGCGGCTTGCTTCCGCTACGGGGAGTTCCGGAGTTCTGGAGAGCCGGCCTTAGTTCTTGTACTTCTTTCGCAGACCTTTGAGCGTCCCGATGATATCGGGTGACACGGTCTTGTTGCCCTGAATGTTCAGAGGATAGTAGTTCGTGCGCAGTTCATGCTGCTCTCTGTCCTCCGCCTCTTCGCGCGTGGCCGTGTACTCCCACTGCCAGTAGCAGTTCTTCCCGATGAAGTCATTGACCGCCTTCTCCGCCTTCGTCATGTTCTTCCCCAACAAGGCGGAGAGCGTCTGCCGGAGCGTGGAGAGGCGCCCCGACCGAACGGACGAATCGTTGTGGTGGGGCGAAGGCCTCATATGCCAGATGGCGCGTTGACGGCAACTCGTGGCAATTCCGAAATACAGGGCGCGGTATTCTTCGTCCTCAATTGTCTTCGGCTGAATCTTGTCCATGTCTACGCCTTTTAGCGGAGCCAGCAAGTCGGCAACACAAGATTCGCGAAACCACCAAGTGTATACACCAGAACGCTTGGCGACAAACTTGAAATTCTCTTTTATCAGCTTGGCGACCGACTCGATCCCTTCATTCATGGTGCTTCCTACCGGACTGAAGACGGTTGCAGGTTTCATTCTACTTGCCTCCGTTCTGCTTCGACTCTTTGGCCTTGTCAAAAAATATCCCGCCACTATAGCACCTGAATACGACACAGTTCAAATGCTTGCACAGATTCTCGTAATAGGTCTTTCCTCCACAGATGATGAAAAGGTCGTTTGTTAGGTCGAAACCATTCCGTTTGAGCGCACCCAAGACATCTTCACACCATTCGCGCCTTTCGGACGCGGATCGATCACCGAGATAGCAGTCATAGTGCTTGATTTTCTTGTTTTTTTTGAGAAGCCCATGTAATCCAGAAAGAATCAACCAGTCCTTGCAATGGCGGATTGCGTATTCCCTTGACTGCAAAAACGTCCGGCCCCGATACAAGTCTTGTGCGGGGAATTTTTTCGTTGGATTGGCAATTGATTCGTCGGACTTCTTTTGGCTACACGCAAGAAGCCCAATGATGTCACCTTTGCACCATTTGGGAACGTACGTTTTCTTTGCGGGCGCCTTCTTTGCAGGCTTCTTCTTCGCGGTTTCTTTCTTCTGTGCCATTTTGTTTTCTCCCGTGGCGGGGG
>CAMNDA010000409.1 GCA_946534745.1 uncultured Verrucomicrobiota bacterium
CGGCTCTCGGCCGCGGCGGGGGGCGCGCCCGGCGGCGGGACGGGAAGGCGCGCTCGGAGCGCGAGCGTAAATCCGCCGGGCGCGAGCGGCGACCAGCGCTGGGGGCCGACGAGGTTCTCGCCGGGGCGGCCGTCGAACCGCCGGGCGGAGCCGATGGCGCCGGGAACGCGGACCGCGGACGTGGCGAGCAGCGGCGCGCCCGTGACGAGGTCCGCCGGCACGGCCTCGTCGAGCGGCGCGTAGAACGCGACGCCGTGGCGCGAGAAGAGCGCGGCCCCGAGCTTCGCGCGCGCCGCGGCGGCGCGGGACTCGAGCCAGCCCATCCCGAGGTCGCCCACGATCCATGCGGCGGCGAGACCGAGCGCCGCGAGCGCCAGCAGCGCGAGCGCGGCGCGACGGGCGCGGCGCGCATGGCGCACGCGGGGTTCGCTGCCGGGGGAGGCTCGCATGGCGGGTGTCGCGCGCCGGTCCCTAGCGGATGCCGCCGGGGCGGTCGAGGAAGACGTTGACCGCGGCGAAGGGCGCGGCGTCGAAGAGCGCCTTCTGCAGCGCGCCCGCGTCGCGCAGGCCGCCGAAGACGTACTGGTTCGTGGACATGCCGTTGCGCGTCGAGGCGCTCTCGAGCGTGTAGCGCGGCAGATGCGCCGCGAGGGCGCGGTCGATCTCCGCGGCCTTCGCGAGCGCGGCCTCCGCGGGGAGCGTCAGGACGAGCACGCCGTCCCGGCGCAGCCAGCGCACGGCCGCCGCCCCGCGCACGACGACGAGCGCCGCGAGCGCGAAGAGGTAGAGGTAGAGGATGAAGGCGAACTGCTTCGTCGCCGCGCAGATCGCCGCCGCGATGACGAGCATGATGAACCCGACCTCCTCCGGCTCCTTGATCGGCGTGCGGAAGCGGATGATCGAGAGCGAGCCGAGCAGGCCCAGCGAGAGCGGCAGCGAGAGCTGGACGCCGATGAAGAGCGTCGTCACCGCGAGCGCGAGCAGCGGGAAGGCGCGGTGGATCTGGCTGCCGGTGCCGCGCCGCTCGTAGAAGAAGCGGTAGAGCAGCGCCGCGGCGGCCGCGGCGGCGAGCGAGACCAGCAGCGCCGCGAGGAAGTCGGCGGCGGACATCTGCTCGCGGACGGCGAGGAAGCCGTCGCCGACCGATTCGGGGGAGAAGGCGGAGAGTTTCATGTCAGGGTGTTCCGGATGTGATGCGAAGCATGCATTCGCCGTACTTGGAGAACGAGCGGAGGCGGAGCCCGGCGCCCTGCAGCGCCTCCGACCACCGCGGCGGCGCTCCGCCGCGGTTCTTGAATTCGCAGACCAGCGCATCGAGCGCGACGGGCGCGGCCCAGGGGAAGCGGTCCTCGTTCGGGAAGCCCTCGATGGCCCAGTCGACGGACACCCGGCTCCCGTTCTCGAGGTCGTTGTAGCGGACGCGGTCGTACTCGATCCGGCAGACCGGCGCCCATTCCGGCCCGACCGGCTCGCCGAGCTCCGGCGCGTGCGCCGCGAAGAGCGCGGGCCAGCGCGGGTCCGAGAGCGGCGCGCGGAGCAGGTCCGTCGGCGCGCGGACCTCGGCGCGGACCTTGTCGCGCGCCGAGCCGATGCGGCGCTTGAGCTCGAGGAAGACCGGCGTCTCCGGTGCGGAGAGGTCGCTCGGGCGCCCGTACCAGCGCGCGCGGACCTTGCGCTTGAGGTTGTCGCCGTTCGCCTTCTCGTCCCACGCGCGCAGGCCCGGCGTGTCGAAGTACACGCTGTTGATCCGCCCCGTCGCGTGGTAGCGGTCCGGCAGCAGCCGCGCGTCCAGCAGCGAAAGCACGAATGGCAGGTCGCGCGCGTCGCCCACGAACTTGCGTTCGTTGACGAGACCGGGGTTCTGGGAGGCGAGGCCGGGCATCGATCCTTGTTTCTATGGAAAAACTAGAGGGCCGCGCCCCTCTTCGGAAGGGTCCGGACGACGAGGATCTCGTCCTTCCGGACGGCCTGGTTGCGGCGCGGAGTCCGGATGCGGGAGAGGAGCGTTCGCAGGACCCTACGCTCCTCCTCGCTCGCGTCCGGATGGGTGTCGAGCAGGTCGCCGAGCGTCACCTCGAGCTTCTCGATCGTGGCGCCGCCCCGCAGCGAGAGCAGGTGGCGGCCGGGCGCGATCTCGACCAGGCCGATCCACGGGACGGAGGCGAGCAGCCGGCTGCGCGCGACGACGAGAAGCGATTCGTCCTTCGCCACGGCCAGCTCGCCGACGGGCTCCGCCGCCGGGCCGCACGGGCCGCCGCCGAGCACCGCCTCGACGGCCTTCACGATGCCCTTCGCGCGATCGCCGTCGATCTCCGGGAGCCGGGCGAGGATCCGGTCCGGGAGCGTGATCGTGACGGGCCGGCTCGGTTCGTTGAACTTGGCGGGGCGCCCCGTCCTTCCGTTGTCGTATGGCTTCATGGTGGTGCGCGGACGACGCGGCCCGCGTTCTGCCCGAAGGCGGTGAAACTGGTCCAATGTTGGCGACGGAACAGAATTCTATGTTAAAACATGATGAAAATCAAGTTTTTTCTGTAGAAATTCCGGAGCGCGCTTGCGACGCGTCGCGGCGGCGTGGTAGAATCGCCGCCATGAAGCACCTCGTCCTCAGCGTCGCCGGCCTCGGCTGGCGCGAGCTCGAACGCCGCGGCGCGACGCGCCTCGCGGGCCTGGAGTTCCGCGCCGCGGAGTCGGTCTACCCGGCTGTCACCTGCGTCGCGCAGGCCACGCTCCGCACCGGGCTCGACCCCGCCGCGCACGGCATGACGAGCAACGGCTGGTGGTGCCACGCGACGCGGCGGCCGTCGTTCTGGGAGCAGTCCTCGGAGCTCGTCCTGGGCCCGCGCGTCTGGGACGCGGCCCGCGCCGCGGGCGCGACGGTCGGGATGTTCTTCTTCCAGCAGAGCATCGGCGAGGACGTCGACTTCCTCGTCTCCCCCGCCCACATCCACAAGCACGGGGGCGGCTCGATCCTCTACCGCTACACCGTTCCGCCCGAGGCGGACGAGGCCCTGCGCAAGGCGAACGGCGCCTTCCCGCTCTGGCGCTACTGGGGCCCGCTCGCGCACCCGAAGGCGGGCGACGCCTGCCTCGCGGACTTCCTCGCCGCGGCCGGCCGCTACGACCCGGACGTCGCGTTCCTCTACCTCCCGACGCTCGACTACGACGCGCAGCGCTTCGGCCCGGACGACCCGCGCTGCGGGCGCGCCTTCGATTTCTTCCGCCGCCAGCTCGAGCGCCTCGCCGCCTTCGCGGAGAAGGCCGGCGCGGACCTCGCGGTGCTCGGCGAATACGGCATCGCGCCCGCGCCGCTCCCGCCCGCTCTCCCGAACGCCGCGCTGCGCCGCGCCGGGCTCTTCGCCGTGCGCGAGCTCGGCGGGCGCGCCTATCCGGACTTCGCAAGGTCCAAGGCGTTCGCGATGTGCGACCACGAGGTGGCGCACGTCTACGTCCGCGACCCGGACGACGTCCCGTTCGTGCGCGACGCCCTCGCCGCGACCGGCGCCTACGAGCGCATTGACGCGCGCAAGGACGGCGGCGCGTGGGCGCATCCCGCCGCGGGAGACCTGCTGCTCCTCGCGAAGGCGGGCTCGTGGTGCGCCTACCCGTGGTGGGCGGACCGCCGCGAGGCGCCGGACTACGCGACGCACATCGACATCCACAACAAGCCGGGCTACGACCCGTGCGAGCTGTTCTTCGACCGCGGCCCGTGGCTGCACCCGCGCACCTGCCAGGACTGGGGCCGCATCCGCGGCACGCACGGCCGCCCGTGCGAGATCGCCGTCGCCGCCACCGGCGCGCCCCTCCCCGGCGACGCCTACCGCGCCCTAGCCGCCGCCCTCCCCGCACGCCTCCGGTAGCCGGACGCGAGCGGGGGCGTTGCGCGCGCGGGCGGGTTCTGCTACAATCCCGCCCATGCGTGCCGCGCCTTCGGGGCGCGCCGCAAGCGCCATGAGCAACGAATCCTCCGAAAGCAAGAAGAAGCGCGGACCCCGGTGGCCGCGGATCCTGGTCGGCCTCGTCGTTTTCCTCGTCCTCCTCCTCGCCGTCGTCCAGTACGCCCTCGGGCCGATCGTCAGGACGACCGCGGAGAAGCTCGGCCCCTCGGTCCTCGGGACGCGCGTCGACGTCACGAACGCCCACATGCGCGTCCTCTCCGGGCTCGTGCGGATGGAGGGCGTCGTGGTCGGCCCGCCCGAAGGCTTCGACGCGAACGTCTTCGAGATGCAGAACTTCCGCGTCGACCTCGACACGGCGTCCCTCTTCGGGGGCGCGGACGAGCCGATCGTCGTCCGCGACATCACGATCGAGGGGCCGTTCGTCACCTACGAGCTCAAGGGCATCCGCGACAACCTCCACAAGCTCCTCTCCAACCTCGGTGCGGACGACGACGGGGAGGAGAAGCCCGAGGAGCAGAAGGAGGAGCAGAAGAAGGAGGGCGGCCGCAAGGTCGTCATCGAGCACTTCCTCTTCAAGGACGCCAAGGTCCGCGTCGCCGTCGCCGGCGGCAAGGGCGCGGTCGTGCCCCTGCCGGACATCGAGCTGAAGGACATCGGCAGGAGCTCCGGCGGCGCGACGGCGCTCGACGCCACGGGACAGATCCTGCGCCAGATCACCGTCGGCACGGTCGTCGCCGTGAAGGACGTCCTCGTTGACCTCGGTGGCGCCGCGGTCGATGCGGCGGCCGGCGCGGCCGGCGCGGCCGCGGACGCCGTGGGCGATGCCGCCGGCGCGGCCGCGGACGCCATCGGAGACGCGGCTGGCGCGGCAGCGGACGCCGTCACGGGCGCCCTTGGATCCCTCTTCGGCGGCGGCGACGGAAAGAAGCCCGAAAAGCAGTGACGCATCCTCGGAGAACCCGCGAACTTTTCGAACCATCGAACCTTTGAACGCCATGCTCAAGAAAATCAAGCGCTACGCCATCGTCCTGGTCGCCGGATGCGTCCTGATCTGGGCCGGACTCTGGGCGGCGAAGAAATTCGCCCCTCCCGTCTACTACAAGATCGCCGCGAACGTCACCGGACGCGACTTCGTCGTGCCCGGCACCGTCGACCCCGTCGAGATCGCCCACCCGTTCTGGCGCGGCGCGAACCTCGAGGCCATCCAGCGCAAGCTTGCCGCCGCCGCCGAGGACGCGACGAGCGGCACGGGGAAGTTCTCGCAGAAGGCGAGGCAGATCCGCCGGTCCGTCGCCGCCGGCGCTTCGTCCGCCGTCGCCGCGGTGACCGGCGGCGAGGCCCCGCAGGAGACCTTCGTCGCGGACGGCGCGCCCGCGGAGGAGCCCGTCGACGAGGGGCCCGACCCCCGCGCGGCGAAGAACGAGGACCCGGGCTACCCCTGGGGCGTCCTCGTCCGCAACGCGGACTTCTTCGACCCGCAGATGAAGAAGCTCGGGACGCTGCCCGCCGGCTCGGTGATCGAGCACATGACGGTCGTGAAGAAGCCCGAGGGCGAGGTCGTCTCGTGCCGCGTCCTGCGCAACCTCGAGTGGAAGCAGCGCGCCGTCGTCTTCTTCACGGCGGACCTCGTCCGCTTCGACGGCGTCACCTACGCCGACGCCCCCCGCAAGGAGCGCGACGTCGTGATCGACTACTGCACCGCCGCCGGCAAGCTCGAGGCGCTCCGCGCCGCGCAGCAGCCCAAGCGCGGCAAGAACCCCCACGAGGCCGAATACCAGGCCGCCAAGGCGAAGCACGACGCGTTCCAGAAGCGCGTCAACGAGGTGAACTCCAAGATCCGCTGGGCCAACACGCACGACCTGCCCGGCGGCCCGACGGAGCGCGCCCGACTTCTCCAGGAGGGCCGCAACCTGCGCAGCCAGCAGGTCGCGGAGGACGCCGAGTTCAAGCCGATCCGCGACAAGTGGACCGAATGGGAGCGCAAGCACCCCGAGCAGCACTGGCGCCCCGTCAAGGAGACGCCCGAGATGAAGGAGCTCCAGAAGATCGTCGACAGGCTCCGCCCCGCCGCGCAGCAGATCTGCCCGGGAATCTAGGCGAATGCCGAATGCTGAATGCTGAATGCCGAATGCTGAATGCTGAATGCTGAATGCTGAATGCTGAATGCTGAATGCTGAATTGAGGGCGTAAACTCGTCACTCGTCACTCGTCACTCGTCACTTTCGATGCGCTACGCCTTCGTCTCCGACATCCACGGCAACCTGCCGGCGTGGAACACGGTGCTCGCCGATCTCGCGGTGCACCGCGTCGACCGCATCGTGTGCCTCGGGGACGTCGTCGGCTACGGCCCGCAGCCGGCCGAGTGCCTGCGCGGCGTCTACGCGCACGTGCACCAGATGGTGCTCGGGAACCACGACGCCGTCGTCGCCGGGAGGATGTCCGCCGAGTCGTTCAACGACCGCGCCCGGCGCATGATCGAGTGGACGCAGACGCGCCTCGGCGAGAACGCCCGCGCGCTCTTCTCCTCCCTCCCGCTCGTCCTCAAGGGCCCCGGCTTCCGCTGCACGCACGGCGACTTCGCGGACCCCGCCGTCTTCAACTACGTCCGCACCGAGGAGGACGCCCGCGCGAACTTCGCCGCCGTCCCGGAGCAGCTGCTCTTCTGCGGCCACACGCACGAGGCCGCCGTCTTCCTGACCGGCGAGAGCGGCAACGTCTACAAGATCGAGCCGCAGGACTTCGAGCTGGAGGAGGGCAAGCGCTACCTCGTGAACGTCGGGTCCGTCGGCTCCGCGCGCGACGGCGACCCGCGCGCCTCCTACGTGATCTACGACGAGGAGCGGCGCGGCGTCTACTTCCACCGCGTGCCGTTCGACTTCGAGGCGTTCCGCGCCGCCGTCGCGGCCGCGCCCGGCCTCGACCCGGACCTCGTCCCGTTCCTGCGCGCCGCCGCCGCGCGCGGCACCGCGGC